>NZ_CABUCJ010000068.1 GCF_902490045.1 uncultured Anaerotruncus sp. | reverse complement strand
CCTTTTTCACGCGCGGAAAAAAGCGGCCGCCCGATGGGCGGCCGCTTTTTATGGAATCTTATTCGTTGATCTTGATGACGACGCCCGAACCGACGGTACGGCCGCCCTCACGAATCGCGAAGCGGAGGCCTTCCTCGATCGCGATCTCGGTGATCAGCTCAACGTCCATCTCGACGTTGTCGCCAGGCATGCACATCTCAACGCCCTCAGGCAGGGAGACGACGCCGGTCACGTCGGTGGTACGGAAATAGAACTGCGGACGGTAGTTGTTGAAGAACGGGGTGTGACGGCCGCCCTCTTCCTTTTTCAGGATGTAGACCTGGCCGCGGAACTTGGTGTACGGATGGATCGAGCCGGGTTTGCAGAGAACCTGGCCGCGCTCGATCTCGGTGCGCTGAATGCCGCGGAGCAGGGCGCCGATGTTGTCGCCCGCCTCGGCGTAGTCGAGGATCTTGCGGAACATCTCGATACCGGTGACGACGGTCTTCTTCTTCTCGTCGGACAGACCAACGATCTCGACCTCGTCGCCCGTCTTCAGCTGGCCGCGCTCAACACGACCGGTGGCGACGGTGCCGCGGCCGGTGATGGTGAAGACGTCCTCAACAGGCATCAGGAAAGGCAGGTCGGCCTTGCGCTCCGGGGTCGGAATGTAGTCGTCGACAGCGTCCATGAGCTCGAGGATGCTGGCATACTCGGGCGCGCTCGGGTCGGTGCTGGCGCACTCGAGGGCCTGCAGCGCGGAACCCTTGATGATGGGGATGTCGTCGCCGGGGAAGTCGTAGCTGGAGAGCAGCTCACGGATTTCCATCTCAACGAGCTCAAGCAGCTCGGGATCGTCGACCTGGTCGACCTTGTTCATATAGACGACGATATAGGGAACGCCGACCTGACGGGCGAGCAGGATGTGCTCACGGGTCTGGGGCATCGGGCCGTCGGCGGAGGAGACGACGAGGATCGCGCCGTCCATCTGCGCAGCGCCGGTGATCATGTTCTTGACGTAGTCGGCATGTCCCGGGCAGTCGACGTGCGCGTAGTGGCGCTTGTCGGTCTCATACTCAACGTGCGCGGTGTTGATGGTGATGCCGCGCTCCCTCTCTTCAGGGGCCTTATCGATCATGTCATACGCTTCGAACTGGGCCTGTCCCTTCATCGCGAGGACCTTGGTGATCGCCGCGGTCAGCGTGGTCTTGCCGTGGTCGACGTGTCCGATCGTACCGATGTTGACATGGGGCTTGTTTCTTTCAAAATGTGCCTTTGCCATCGAAAATTTCCTCCCTTATGATCAAGAATTTTATTTACGGGGATATTCCTGTGCCGGCGCTGGTAGTCCGCCGGGCCTGATGCTTGTATTCTACCAATTTGCAGGGGAAAAAGCAAGTCTTATTCGGCTTTTTTGCCCCTGGAGGACATAATTCCTTCCGCGATCGACTTCGGAACCTCGATGTAGTGGCTGGGCTCCATGACATAGTTGCCGCGGCCCTGCGTCTTGGAGCGCAGGTCGTTGGAGTAGCCGGACATCTCGGAGAGCGGGACGAACGCCCTGATCTCCTGCGCACCGAAGACGGCGTCCATGCCCTGAATCTGTCCGCGGCGGCTGTTCAGGTCGCCGATGACGTCGCCCATGTAGTCCTCCGGCGTGGTGACGGAGACCTTCATGATCGGTTCGAGCAGGACCGGGTCGGCCTTCTGCATGGCCATCTTGAACGCCATCGAGGCGGCGATCTTAAACGCCATTTCGGAGGAGTCGACCTCGTGGTAGGAGCCGTCGTAAAGGGTGACCTTCACGTCGACGACCGGATAGCCGGCAAGCACGCCCGCCTGCATCGCGCCCTGAATACCCTGGTCGATCGGACCGATGTATTCCTTCGGAATGGCACCGCCCACGATCGCGTTGACGAACTCGTAGCCCTTGCCGCTCTCGTTGGGTTCGATGCGGATCTTGACGTGGCCGTACTGGCCCTTACCGCCCGACTGGCGCGCGTACTTGTGGTCGACGTCGGCCAGCTTGCGGATGGTCTCCTTGTAGGCGACCTGCGGCTTGCCGACGTTCGCCTCGACCTTGAATTCACGCAGCAGGCGGTCGACGATGATCTCCAGGTGGAGCTCGCCCATGCCCGCGATGATCGTCTGGCCGGTCTCCTGGTCGGTGTAGGTGCGGAAGGTGGGGTCCTCCTCGGCCAGCTTGCCGAGGCCGATCGCCATCTTCTCCTGGCCGGCCTTGGTCTTCGGCTCGATCGCCAGGTTGATGACCGACTCGAGGATGAGCGGGTGCTTGGGGTCGCAGAGCGTGTCGCCCGTCGTGGTGTTCTTGAGCCCGACCGCCGCCGCGATGTCGCCGCAGTAGCAGACCTCAAGGTCCTTCCGGTGGTTGGCGTGCATCTGCAGGATGCGCCCGATTCGCTCGGTCGTGTCCTTGTTCGGGTTGTAGACGCCCGAGCCCGCCGCCAGCGTGCCGGAATAGACGCGGAAGAAGCAGAGCTTTCCGACATACGGGTCGGTCGCGATCTTGAAGGCGAGCGCGGAGAACGGCTCGTTGTCGCTGACCTTGCGGTCCTCTTCCTCCCCCGTCTCGGGGTTGGTGCCCTTCACGTTCTCGATGTCGGTCGGAGCCGGCATGTAGTCGACGATCGCGTCGAGCAGCTTCTGGACGCCCTTGTTCTTATAGGAGGTGCCGCAGCAGACGGGGACCATCGTGTTGGCGATGGTGGACTTGCGGATCACCGTCTTGATCTCGTCGGTGGTGATCTCCTCGCCCGCAAGGTACTTCTCCATGAACGCCTCGTCGCACTCGGAGAGGTGCTCGAGCAGTTCCTCGCGGTACTGCTCCGCCTTCTCGCGCATGTCCTCGGGGATCTCCTCGACGCGCATGTCCTTTCCAAGGTCGTCATAATAGACGTCGGCCTTCATCTCGATGAGGTCGATGATGCCCTTGAACCAGGTCTCGGCGCCGATCGGAAGCTGGATCGGGACGGCGTTGCATTTGAGGCGCTGGCGCATCATGTCGATGACACGGTAGAAGTCCGCGCCCATGATGTCCATCTTATTGACATATCCCATGCGCGGGACATGGTATTTGTTCGCCTGGCGCCACACAGTCTCCGACTGGGGCTCGACGCCGCCCTTGGCGCAGAAGACGGTCACCGAGCCGTCGAGCACTTTCAGCGAGCGCTCGACCTCAACGGTGAAGTCCACGTGTCCGGGGGTGTCGATGATGTTGATGCGGTGGCCCTTCCAATAGCAGGTGGTCGCGGCGGAGGTGATCGTGATGCCACGCTCCTGCTCCTGCGCCATCCAGTCCATTGTCGCCGTGCCCTCGTGGGTCTCACCGATCTTGTGGTTGATGCCTGTGTAGTACAGGATACGCTCGGTGGTCGTCGTCTTGCCGGCGTCAATGTGGGCCATTATGCCAATGTTGCGGGTTAATTCCAGAGATACGTCTCTAGGCATAGTGTCCTCCCTTAATTTGCTTTCCGACGCCGGAACAGCTGACGCTGACGCCGCCGGGGAACGAAATAAAACACTCCGCGCCGCCGCTCACGCGGCCGCGCAAAGAAAGCGGATTACCAGCGATAATGTGCGAACGCCTTGTTGGCTTCGGCCATCTTGTGGGTATCCTCGCGTTTCTTGACCGCGCCGCCCTGCTGGTTGAGAGAGTCCATGATCTCGCCGGCAAGGCGCTCTTTCATGGTCTTCTCGCCGCGGTTGCGCGAATAGGTGCAGAGCCACCGCAGGCCCAGGGTCTGACGGCGCTCCGGCCGGACCTCCATAGGCACCTGGTAAGTCGCGCCGCCGACACGGCGGGCCTTGACCTCCAGCACGGGCATGATGTTTTCCATCGACTGCTCGAACGCCTCCAGCGGGTCTTTGCCGGTCTTTTCCTTGACAATGTCGAATGCACCGTATACAATCTTCTGCGCCACGCCCTTTTTGCCGTCATACATGATGTTGTTGATCAGGCGTGTCACCAGCTTGGAATTGTACAGCGGGTCAGGCAAAACGTCACGTTTTGCAATTTGACCTCTTCTTGGCACTTCGCTTCCCTCCTTCATAATTAGTATGAAATCATTGGTACTCGAAAGTGACAAAACTCCCGTTCGTGCCAATCCCGGCTGCACACATCTATATGTTAGCCTGAAACTGGCAGATTATCAGTTGTTTTATTACTTCTTGGCACCAGCCTTCGGACGCTTCGCGCCGTACTTGGAACGGGCCTGCATCCTCTTCGCAACACCTTGCGCGTCGAGCGTACCACGGATGATGTGGTAACGAACACCAGGCAGATCCTTGACACGTCCGCCGCGGATCAGCACCACGCTGTGTTCCTGAAGGTTGTGGCCGATACCCGGAATGTAGGACGTGACCTCAAATCCGTTGGACAGCCTGACCCTGGCGACTTTTCGCAGCGCAGAGTTCGGTTTTTTCGGGGTCGAAGTACGGATAGCCGTGCAGACGCCGCGCTTCTGCGGGGAAGTCTGATCGATGGCGACGCGCTTCTTGGCGTTCCATCCTTTCAGCAGCGCAGGAGCCGTGGATTTCTTTGCGGTAACCTCTCTACCCTTACGTACGAGCTGGTTAAAGGTTGGCATATTGCACCTCCTTACATAATAATAGACTTTATTTCCACGGGGCGAAGCTGGCGCTCCGCCCCGGTGAAATCTGGTAAATGAGTCAATCTCACAGTTTTTAATTATAGCTCTTCCGCTCGCATCTTGTCAATACGTACGAAAGATTTTTGAAAAATTCAGAGGAATTCACAAGCCCGTTCAGACGGTCTGCATGTCGTCGCTGCTCAGCGAGCCGATGAAATCGTAGTCGCTGCGGTCCGTGTGGCCCTCGGCGGTGTTCACGACCTCGAGGCAGTCGTAATCGATCGTGCCCGTGCCGGCCGGCACCAGCTTGCCGATGATGACGTTCTCCTTGAGGCCCTGGAGCTTGTCGACCTTGCCCTTGATGGCCGCTTCGGTCAGCACGCGGGTCGTCTCCTGGAAGGAGGCCGCCGACATAAAGCTCTCGGTGGCGAGCGACGCCTTGGTGATGCCCAGCAGCACCGGGATGCCGGTCGCGTGCCGGCACTCGCCGCCGTCCTGCGCGCACCGCGCGTCGAGTTCCGCGTTGATGCGGGCGAGCTCGGTCTTGTCGATGTTCGAGCCGGTGATCAGCGCGGTATCGCCGCCGTCGTCGATCTTCACCTTGCGCATCATCTGGCGGACGATGACCTCGATGTGCTTGTCGTTGATGTCGACGCCCTGCGTCCGGTAGGTGCGCTGGACCTCCTTGATCAGGTAGTCCTGCACCGCCAGATGCCCGGAGACCGTGAGGATCTCATTGGGCTCGACCGCGCCCTCGGTGATCTGCTCGCCCTTCACGACCCGGTCGCCCTCCGACACGCGCAGGGTGGAGCCGTAGACGATCTGCCGCTCGAACCGCTCGCCGTCGTCGGCGGTAACGACGACGAAGTCGCCGCCCTTCTGGTCCTTCTCGAACGAGACGACGCCGTCGAGGTGGGAGATGACCGCGCTGTTCTTCGGCTTTCGGGCCTCGAACAGCTCCTCGACGCGCGGAAGACCCTGGGTGATGTCCGCCGCCGACGCGATGCCGCCCGTGTGGAAGGTACGCATCGTCAGCTGGGTGCCCGGCTCGCCGATCGACTGCGCCGCGATGATGCCGACCGCTTCGCCCACGCCGACCGGCTGGCCGTTCGCGAGGTTCGCGCCGTAGCATTTGGCGCAGACGCCGATCTTCGCCTCACAGTTGAGGGGGGTGCGGATCTTCACCTCGGTGAAGCCCGCGTCACGGATGCGCCGGGCGTCCGCCTCGGTCATCATGCGGTCGCGGGTGACGAGCACCTCGCCCGTCCTGGGATCGACGAGGTCGTCGGCCACGTAGCGGCCGATCAGGCGCTCGCACATATCCTCGATGACGCGGCCGCTGTCGACAATGTCGCAGACGACGATGCCCTCATGGGTGCCGCAGTCGTGCTCGCGGATGATGACGTCCTGCGAAACGTCGACGAGGCGGCGGGTCAGGTAGCCCGAGTCCGCGGTGCGCAGCGCCGTGTCGGCCAGGCCCTTGCGGGCTCCTCGGGAGGAGTTGAAGTATTCCAGGATGTTGAGTCCCTCGCGGTAGTTCGCCTTGATCGGGATTTCGATCGCGCGGCCGGAGGTGTTGGCGATCAGGCCGCGCATACCGGCGAGCTGGCGGATCTGGTCCATCGAACCGCGGGCGCCCGAGTCGGCCATCATGAAGATCGGGTTGCGCTCGTCGAAGGTCTTCTGGAGCGCGTCCTTGACCTTCGCGGAGCACTCGTTCCATGTCGAGACGACCCGCTCGTAACGCACGTCGTCCGAGATGAAGCCGCGGTCGTACTGGCGCTTGATCGCGTCGACCTTTTTATCCGCCTCGGCGATGTACTGCGCCTTCTCGGGCGGGATGACCGCGTCGGAGACCGAAACGGTGATCGCGCCCTTGGTGGAGTACTTGAAGCCCTGCGCCTTGATGCGGTCGAGCATCTCGGAGGTCTTGGCGGTGCCGTAGGTGTGGATGCAGCGGTCGATGATCTTCCCGAGCTCCTTCTTGCGGACGAGGAAGCCGATCTCGAGGTCGAAGACGTGGTCCGGGTCGGTGCGGTCGACATAGCCGAGATCCTGCGGGATGGGGTCGTTGAAGATGATGCGGCCGACCGTCGTGTCGACGATGTGGGAGATACGCTCGTCGCCCACCTGCTTGGTGATGCGCACCTTGATCGGCGCGTGCAGGCCGACGACGCCCGCCTGATAGGCCATGGTGGCCTCGTTGAAGTCGCGGAAGACCTTGCCGGCACCCGGCTCGTCGTCGCGCACCATCGTCAGGTAGTAGGAGCCGAGCACCATGTCCTGCGTCGGGACGGTGACGGGCTTGCCGTCGGAGGGCTTGAGGAGGTTGTTGGCGGCGAGCATGAGGAAGCGGGCCTCCGCCTGCGCCTCCGCCGAAAGCGGGACGTGCACGGCCATCTGGTCGCCGTCGAAGTCGGCGTTGTAGGCGGTGCAGACGAGCGGATGGAGCTTAAGCGCGCGGCCCTCGACGAGGACCGGCTCAAACGCCTGGATGCCCAGGCGGTGGAGGGTCGGGGCGCGGTTGAGAAGCACGGGATGGTCCTTGATGACCACCTCCAGCGCGTCCCACACGTCCTTGACGGTGGCGCGCTCGACCATCTTGCGCGCGTTTTTGATGTTGGTGGCGACCTTGAGGTCGACCAGCCGCTTCATGACGAAGGGCTTGAAGAGCTCGAGCGCCATCTCCTTGGGCAGGCCGCACTGGTACATCCGCAGCTCCGGCCCGACGACGATAACCGAACGGCCCGAATAGTCGACGCGCTTGCCGAGCAGGTTCTGGCGGAAACGGCCCTGTTTGCCCTTGAGCATGTCGGAGAGGGATTTGAGCGGGCGGTTGTTCGGCCCGGTGACGGGGCGGCCGCGGCGGCCGTTGTCGATGAGCGCGTCGACCGCCTCCTGGAGCATCCGCTTCTCGTTGCGCACGATGATGTCGGGCGCGCCGAGCTCAAGCAGCTTCTTCAGGCGGTTGTTGCGGTTGATGACGCGGCGGTAGAGGTCGTTCAGGTCGCTCGTCGCGAAGCGGCCGCCGTCGAGCTGGACCATCGGGCGGATGTCGGGCGGGATCACGGGGATCACGTCGAGGATCATCCACTCGGGGCGGTTGCGGCTCTGGCGGAATGCTTCGACCACCTCGAGGCGCTTGAGGAGCTTGACGCGCTTCTGGCCGGCGGCGGTCTCGAGCTCGGTCTTGAGCTCGTCGGAGAGCTGGTCGAGGTCGATCTCGGCGAGCAGCTCCTTGATCGCCTCCGCGCCCATGCCGGCGCGGAAATCGTCCTCGTAGGCCTCCTTGAGGTCGCGGTATTCCTTCTCGGAGAGCAGCGTGTACTTCTTGAGGTTCGTGATGCCGGGGTCGATCACCACGTAGGACGCGAAGTAGAGCACCTTCTCCAAAAGGCGGGGGGACATGTTTAAGAGGAGCCCCATGCGGGAGCTGGTCCCCTTGAAATACCAGATGTGGCTGACGGGCGCGGCCAGCTCGATGTGGCCCATGCGCTCGCGGCGGACCTTGGCGCGGGTGACCTCGACGCCGCAGCGTTCGCACACCTTGCCCTTATAGCGGATGCGCTTGTAGCGCCCGCAGTAACACTCCCAGTCCTTGGTCGGTCCAAAGATCTTTTCGCAGAAAAGGCCTTCCCGTTCCGGCTTGAGGGTGCGGTAATTGATGGTTTCGGGCTTCTTGACCTCTCCCCATGACCACTCGCGGATCAGTTCGGGCGACGCCAGTCCGATTTTTATCGATTCAAAAACGTTGAATTCCAAATGCGAACCCCTCTCTTCTAATCAGTGTGGACGCGCCGGTGATTCTGTTGTGCGCGCCTCAGAAACTGTCGTCCTCACTCGCGATGCCGTCCAGGCCGAGCGCCTCGATCGGGTCGAAGCTCTCCTCGAGGTCCGTGTCCCCCAGGTCCACATCGAGCAGGTCGATGTCCCCCTCGGGTTCGCCCTCCGTGTCGGGATGCTCGATGTCGAAGCCGTCCTCGAATTCGGAGGCCACCTCGACGCCGTCCATCAGCGAGTCATCCACAGGGGTCAGCCCCATATTTTCGTCGTCGTCGAACGTCTGCTTGAGGTCGATCTCCTGATCGTCCTTATCCAGCACGCGCACGTCCAGGCCGAGCGACTGGAGTTCCTTGATGAGCACCTTGAACGATTCCGGGATTCCCGGCTTCGGCACGTTCTTGCCCTTGACGATCGCCTCGAAGGTCTTGACGCGGCCGACCACGTCGTCCGACTTGACCGTCAGGATCTCCTGCAGGGTGTAGGCGGCGCCGTAGGCCTCCAGCGCCCACACCTCCATCTCTCCGAAGCGCTGGCCGCCGAACTGCGCCTTGCCGCCCAGCGGCTGCTGGGTCACGAGGCTGTAGGGGCCGGTGGAGCGGGCGTGGATCTTGTCGTCGACCAGGTGGTGGAGCTTGAGGTAATACATGTAGCCGACGGTGACCGGGTGGTCGAACAGCTCGCCCGTGCGCCCGTCGTGCAGCCAGGTCTTGCCGTCCCGCGGCAGGCCCGCCTGCTCAAGGCAGTCGGCGATGTCGTTTTCGTTCGCGCCGTCGAAGACGGGGGTCATGACCTTCCAGCCGAGCTCGGCCGCCGCGCGCCCGAGATGGACCTCGAGCACCTGGCCGATGTTCATGCGGCTCGGAACGCCCAGGGGGTTCAGGACGATGTCGAGCGGGCGGCCGTCCGGCAGGTAGGGCATATCCTCCTGCGGCAGCACCCGGGAAACGACGCCCTTGTTGCCGTGGCGGCCGGCCATCTTGTCGCCGACCGAGATCTTGCGCTTTTGGGCGATGTAGCAGCGGACCACCATGTTGACGCCCGGCGAGAGCTCGTCGCAGTTCTCGCGGGTGAAGACCTTCACGTCCACGATGATGCCGTATTCGCCGTGCGGCACGCGCAGGGAGGTGTCGCGCACCTCGCGCGCCTTCTCGCCGAAGATCGCGCGCAGCAGGCGCTCCTCCGCGTTGAGCTCGGTCTCGCCCTTGGGCGTGACCTTGCCCACGAGGATGTCGCCGGCGCGCACCTCGGCGCCCACGCGGATGATGCCGCGCTCGTCGAGCTCCTTGAGCGCGTCGTCGCCGACGTTGGGGATGTCGCGGGTGATCTCCTCGGGTCCCAGCTTGGTGTCGCGGGACTCGATCTCATATTCCTCGATGTGGATCGAGGTGTAGATATCGTCCTTGACGAGGCGCTCGTTGATGAGCACCGCGTCCTCGTAGTTGTAGCCCTCCCAGGTCATGAAGCCGACGAGCATGTTGCGCCCGAGGCTGATCTCGCCGCCCGCGGTGGAGGGTCCGTCCGCGATGACCTGGCCGGCCTCGATCCGCTCCCCCTTCGCGACGATGGGGCGCTGGTTGATGCATGTCCCCTGGTTGGAACGCATAAACTTGATCAGGTGATAGGGGTGGCGCTCGCCGTCGCCGTCGCGGATGACGACCTCGTCGGCCGACACCGCGTCCACGACGCCCGAGTGCTTGGAGACGACCGCGACGCCCGAGTCGACGGCGGATTTGTATTCCATGCCCGTCGCCACGATGGGCGCCTCCGGCACGAGCAGCGGCACCGCCTGGCGCTGCATGTTCGCGCCCATGAGCGCGCGGTTGGCGTCGTCGTTCTCGAGGAAGGGGATCATCGCCGTCGCGACCGAGACGACCATCTTCGGCGAGACGTCCATGTAGTCGACCTTCTCGCGCTCGCAGACCATGACCGCGTCGCGGTAGCGGACGCTGACCTTCTCGTTGGCGAACCTGTGGTCGTCGGTGAGCGGCTCGTTGGCCTGCGCCACGATATACATGTCCTCGATGTCGGCGGTCATATACTCGACCTCGTCGAGCACCACGCCCGTCTCCTTGTCGACGCGGCGGTAGGGCGCTTCGATGAAGCCGTATTCGTTGATCTTCGCGAAGGTCGCGAGGTAGGAGATCAGTCCGATGTTCGGGCCTTCAGGGGTCTCGATCGGGCACATGCGGCCGTAGTGGCTGTAGTGCACGTCGCGGACCTCGAATCCGGCGCGGTCACGGGAGAGGCCGCCTGGTCCGAGCGCCGACAGGCGGCGCTTGTGGGTGAGCTCCGCGAGGGGGTTGGTCTGGTCCATGAACTGGGAGAGCGGCGAGGAGCCGAAGAACTCCTTGATCGAGGCCACGACCGGACGGATGTTGATGAGCGCCTGCGGGGTCACGACGTCCATGTCCTGCGCCTGGGTCGCCATCCGCTCGCGGATGACGCGCTCCATGCGGGAAAAGCCGATGCGGAACTGGTTCTGGAGCAGCTCGCCGACCGAGCGGATGCGGCGGTTGCCGAGGTGGTCGATGTCGTCCACCGTCCCGATGGCGTGGCCGAGCCCGCACAGGTAGTTGATCGAGGCGAAGATGTCGTCCTTGATGATGTGCTTGGGGATGAGCTCGTCGCGGCGGGAGGCGATCGCCTCCCGAAGCGCGTCCTCCCCCTCGCTCTGCTCGAGAATTTCGCGCAGCACGGCAAAGCGTACCTTCTCGTTGATGCCGAGAGGCGCGCAGTCGAAGGACACGAAGTCCCTGATGTCCACCATGCCGTTGGAGATGACCTTGAGCTCGCGGTCCTCGCCGAGGCTCAGGTATACGGTGTCCGCGCCGCTGCGGCCGATCCGTTCGGCCAGCTCGCGGGAGAGCACCGTGCCGGCGTCCGCAATCAGCTCGCCGGTCATCGGGTCCGCCACCGGGCGCGCGAGGGTGTTGCCCAGGATGCGCGGCGGCAGGGACAGCTTTTTGTTGTACTTGTAGCGGCCGACCTTGGAGAGGTCGTACCGGCGGGGGTCGAAGAAGAGCGCGTCGATGTGGCTCTGGGCCGAATCGACCGTCGGCGGCTCGCCGGGGCGCAGCTTGCGGTAGACCTCGAGCAGCGCCTCCTCGGTGTTGGCGGTGGGGTCCTTTTCGAGCGTCGCCATCACCCGCTCGTCGTCGCCGAAGAACTCGATGATCTGCTCGTTGGAGCCCAGGCCGAGCGCGCGGATGAAGGTGGTCACCGGCAGCTTGCGGTTTTTGTCGATGCGGACGTAGAAGACATCGTTGGAGTCGGTCTCATATTCCAGCCACGCGCCGCGGTTGGGGATGACGGTGGCGCTGTAGAGCTCTTTGCCGCTCTTGTCGTGCGCCGCGCCGTAGTAGACGCCCGGCGAACGGACCAGCTGCGAAACGATGACGCGTTCCGCGCCGTTGATGATGAAGGTGCCGCTCTCCGTCATCAGCGGGAAATCGCCCATGAAAATATCCTGCTCTTTGACCTCGCCGGTCTCCTTGTTGAGCAGGCTCGCACGCACACGCAGGGGAGCGGCATAGGTCGCGTCGCGCTCCTTGCACTCCTCAATGGTGTACTTCGGCTTGTCGTCCAGACGATAGTCGATAAAATCGAGCACCAGGTTGTCCTGATAATCGGTAATCGGCGAAACGTCCTTGAACACCTCTTTGAGCCCCTCGTCAAGGAACCACTGGTAGGAGTTCTTCTGCACCTCGATCAGGTTCGGCATCTGCAGAACCTCGTCGATGTGCGCGAAACTCATACGAGTCGTTTTGCCCTGCGTTACTGGCTTGACATTCACCATAGGCTTTGCTCACTCCATTCTTCTGATTTACGCCCCGGAAAATTTTTTGCGACCCGGGACGTACGATCCGCCGCGCCCGGCACCGGCGCCAGAGATATCTATCCACAATGTTGTGCAAAACAGACAGGATTTCAAAGAATCTCCCGTAAATTTTGCAGTTCACTATTGCCAAATCTGTCGAAACGTGCTATAATTTTTTTAAATCTCCGCAGAAATAGCCATTTTGATACAGTATATTAGTTTACCACATCCGGTCAATCCTGTCAAGGAAAACCGTATGCTCCAATCCGACAAAAAACCGGCCCGCTGGGCCGGTTTTTTTGATGATCCGGCGGCGCGGCCGGAAAGCCGCCCTCCGTTTTATGACCAAAAACCGGCCGCCCCGCGGGCGGCCGGTTTTCGGTTCAGAGCAAATTGTAGAGGAGCGGCACGAGCACCGGCACAAGCGCCGTGAGCACCACGCCGGAGATCACCGCGATCAGCGCCGTCTCGTCGTCGGTCGCCCGCGCGATCACCGGCAGGGTGGTGTCCATCGCGGTCGCGCCCGACGGCGCGACCACCGCGTAGCGCCCGAAATGCCGCGCCACAAAGGGGATCATCAGAAAGGCCATCAGCTCGCGCAGGACGTTGGTCATGAACGCGACCGTCCCGAGCTGCGCGCCGCCGAGCCCCCGCAGGATGACCGCCGACACGCTGTAGAAGCCGAACCCGGAGGAGACGGCCGCGCTCTCGTTCACCGGCATCCCAAGGAAAAAGCCGAGCAGCAGCCCGCCCGCGATCGAGCCGACCGCCACTCCGAAGGGGATGACGAGGATGCGCACGTTGTATTCGCGGATTTTGCGGAAGACCGTCTTGTTGGTGCCCACCTCGATGCCGACCGAGAGGAGCAGCAGCATGAGCGCGTAGGACATGAGCCGGTCCATCACCGGGACCGCCTCGGGCGGGAAGAGGAAGCACCCGCACAGGATGCCGAGCAGGAGGCTGCCGAGCGCAAAGAGGATCATTCCGCATCCTCCTTTTCCCGCTCCCGCCGCGGCAGGGCGATCCGGGAGAGTATGTAGACCAGCAGCACCGAGCCCGCGATCGTGGCGGCCGCGAAGAGGAGGGCGCGCACGCCCGCCGTGCGCAGATCGGCGAGGAAGGTGGGGCTGCCAGCCATCGACGCGCCCATCGAAAAGAGGGTGAGCGCGATGCCCGCCGTCTGGAGCCAGCCGTTGAGCCGGAGCCATCTGAGCGGGAAGACCGTCACGCCGATGAGAATGCCGGCCGCAAAGTAGACGATCAGTGAAAAGGGGCCTAAGAAGTCAAACAAATCAACCATCCTGACTGTTGGAAAATCTGCCGCGCCCCGGCGGCCGGGAGGCCGCCGCCCGCGGCGGCGGACGGCGGG
>NZ_CABUCJ010000067.1 GCF_902490045.1 uncultured Anaerotruncus sp. | reverse complement strand
GCCTGCGGCGGCAGCGGCGCCCCCGGCCGGGGCACGCCCCGCGCCCGAAAAACGCGCCGAAAAGGCGGAGGGGAAGAGCGAGGTTTTGCCCTTCGGCGAGTGGGCGAAGGTGCTCGCGGAGCTGGGCAGGCACAACGGCGCGCTCTGCGGCGCGATGACGGGGTCGCGCGCCTTCACGAGCGGCGACCTCATGCTGATCGACTGCGAGAGCGACTTTTTCCGCACGCTGCTGCGCACGAGTCCCGCCGCGAAGGAGAGCCTGCGCGACGCGATCTTTGCGGTGACGGGGCAGAAGTTCAGCCTCGGGCCCTACAATGCCAAAAAACACGCGGTTGCCGAAGTCTCCGCCGACCCGCTTGACGGGCTTCTCAAAAAGGCGAGCGATTTGGGCGTGCCGGTGGAACTGAAATAAAAAAGGAAACAACAGGTTGGAGGAATCGGAACCATGAAAGCAAGACTGCCACAGGGCATGGGCGGCGGCCCGCAGAATATGAACGCCATGATCCGCCAGGCGCAGAAGATGCAGGAGGACATGAAGAAAAAGCAGGCCGAGCTCGAGGAGATGGAGTTCAAGACGACCGCGGGCGGCGGCATGGTCGAGGTGACGATGACCGGCAGAAAGGAACTGCGCGAGCTGTCCCTCAAGCCGGAGGTCGTCGACCCTGAGGATATCGAGATGCTGCAGGATCTGATTGTGGCCGCGGTCAACGAGGCCATCCGCACGGTGGAGGACACCACGGCCGCCGAGATGGAGAAGATTACCGGCAGCCTGCAGGTCCCGGGCATGTTCTGAGCGGATCATGGCATATAACGTAATACCGCTCACCAAGCTGATCGAGCAGTTTGAGCGGCTGCCCGGCATCGGGCGAAAGACGGCGCAGCGGCTGGCGTTTTACGTGCTGAACCTGCCGCGCGACAAGGCGCAGCAGTTCGCCGACGCGATCACCGAGGCGCACGACAAGATCAAAAAATGCCGCGTCTGCCAGAGCCTCACCGAAGGGGAGCTCTGCCCGATCTGCGCCGATTCGTCGCGGGACGCAAGCGTCATCTGCGTGGTCGAGGATTCGCAGGACGTGCTGGCGTTCGAGCGCACGCGGGAATACCACGGGCTTTACCATGTGCTGCACGGGCTGATCTCACCGATGGACGGGATCGGCCCCGACCAGCTCCATATCAAGGAGCTGCTTGCGCGCATCGGTTCGGGCGAGGTGAAGGAGGTCATCATGGCCACCAATCCCACCGTCGAGGGGGAGGCCACGGCAATGTACCTCGCGCGGCTTCTCAAACCGATGGGCGTCAGGGTGACGCGGCTCGCCTACGGCATCCCGGTCGGCGGCAACCTCGAATACGCCGACGAGGTGACGCTCTACCGCGCGCTCGAGGGGCGCAGCGAAATCTGACGGCTACATAGACTATTTCCCGGTTTGCGGACCATACTAAAAAGAGCGGCCGTCCCGCCGCCGGGGGAGATGGATTAAGGATGCGGCTCGACCGCGAGGAATTCAAAAAGATGATCAAGTTCGGCGTCACCGGCGCGGCGAACACGCTGATCGATTTCGGCGTCTACACGCTGCTGGCGGTTGCAGCCGGACTGAGCGTGCCGTTTTCGCAGGTGTGCGGCTATTCGGCGGGGATGCTCAACAGCTACCTTGTCAACCGCAGCTGGACCTTCCGGACGGGGGAGCGCTTTTTCAGCCTTCAGCTTGTGCGGTTCATCGCGGGGAACCTGGCGGTGCTGCTGCTCAGCGTACTGCTTATCAACCTGTGTACCGTGCGGCTGGGACTCGGCAAGCTGACGGCCAAACTGGTCGTCACCTGCTTTACGCTGGCGGTAAATTTTCTTATCAGCCGGCTGTGGATTTTTAAAGGACAGAAATAACCGGACAATAAAGGGGGTGCGGGCGTGGAAAGAGCGTCCACCAAGACCATCACACTCAACCGCAAGGCGCGTCACGACTACTTTGTGGAGGACAGCTTCGAGGCGGGGATCGAACTCTTCGGCACCGAGGTCAAATCCCTGCGCAAAGGCGCCTGCAACCTCAAGGACAGCTGGTGCGACGTCGTGGACGGGGAGCTCTACGTCAAGCAGATGCACATCTCTCCCTATGAGCAGGGCAACATCTTCAATAAGGACCCCTACCGCCCGCGCCGCCTGCTCATGCACCGGCGGGAGATCCACCGGCTGGCCGGGCTCGTCGCGCAGCAGGGCTATACGCTCATCCCTCTTTCCCTCTACTTCAAGGGATCGCGTGTGAAAGTGCAGCTGGGGCTCTGCAAGGGTAAGCAATTGCATGATAAACGCGCCGATATGGCCAAGAAAGCCGCTCAGCGGGATATTGACCGCGCCCTGCGCGATAGACAAAAGGCGTAGACTCTGGTATAATAGGCATATTCCCATTGGGATTGTGACAGCATTGACCACAGGGAAGGATTTCCCCACCGATACGGGGCCGTAAAGGTTTCGACGGGGGTCATGAAGTATGGGTAGCGAGTAGAGGAGCATGCACCTCTATAAAAGTATGACGTTTTTAAATTAGACGACAACAATAATTTAGCTTTTGCGGCTTAATTAAGCCGTCGTTCTGCCGCGGAGTACCACGGCCGCGGACAGAGCGTCGATTAGTGGTGAACGATCCGCCCGAGCGCCTCGTAGGGCTGGATTGTATTCGGGGCTACCAAGCTGCGCAGCCTGCCGGACGGCGGCGCGGCAAGGGAATCTAAAAAGACCGGCTGCACTCGGAGAAACCTGTATGGACTGGTTTTCGGACAGGGGTTCGATTCCCCTCGGCTCCACCATGCAAAGAACCGCATGAACAGTACGTTTCATGCGGTCCTTTTTCTTTTCATAACCCACGCTGTAACCCACTTGTGATTCATTCTCAAGTACAGCTTTAAACAATGCTTCTGCCCAGTCAATGGTTTTCCGTGTTTCTACACCGACTTTATAACTGTACACGGTAACCCGATTCTTTGGGTGCCCATCGGAAATTTTCGGAATCCGCCTCAGAGGAAGGTCACAGCGGCATCCAAAAGCATCAGCCCAGCGAGGAAGCCGCTCAGGAGGGCGAGTGCCCTGTCGGGCAGCCTGTGCGCCGCCCGTTCCAACGCCGGCTGGATCAGGTAGAGAAAGACGAGCCCGCCCAGCCCGAACCGGATGCTCGGATTGAGTGCGATCCGCCCCTGGAAATTCAGCGGATAAGCATGGTAGTCCCACATCCAATTACCTAATGAAAACTCCATGACATAGCTGCCGACGAGTTCGATCGCCGTCGCGATGGCTCCGGAAGCCGCGAAGATGAGCAAGGGCGTGACGGGGAGCTTCCCGATACGGATGTCAAGGTCCCGCAGTTTTCGCAGAGAGAGGACCAGCACCAAGGCGCCCACCCCGTAAATTGGGCAGTAGGGGCCGAATAGGACGCCCCGGTTGGAGAAACCCCAACGGTATACGACGACCTCGAGGAACACCTCATACAGCCATCCGAGGACGGAATATGACAGGAAGTAGAGAAAATACCGCTCGGCTTTTATGAGCATCCCGGACCTCCTTTTCTGTGTGGTGCCGCCCATGCGGGAGAAGATGCCCTCATTATGCCATATCCCGGCCGGGAAGGGAAGCAAAAAAAGAATTTTTTCCAAAAACGGGCGGCAGTCAAACTGGGAGAACTTTCATAAAAGATCACATTGACATTCCACAGAATAAGGGATATATTTATAAGTAACACAAAATCCATTGTTCTGGAATATAATAAATAATTGTGACAATTTCATATTGGGCAAACCTGCCAAAAGGCAGGGACGCAAAGCTATAGGGTCTAATGCGTAAGCGCGATGACAGCCAGTTGCAGCACATCAGCTCCCGGAGTTCCTGGAGCTTTGCTTATGTATGACTATGCATTTCATCAAATCATGAGGTGCATATTTTTTTGTATCATTTTGGTAGAGAGGGTAAGTTATATGAAAACCAAGGCAAAAGGGATACTGGCGCTTCTTACGGCGGTTGTTCTGCTGTGGGGAGGCAGTCTCCCCCTGTTCGCTTCAGACGGGCAGCCCGGGTCGGAGCCGCCCGAAATCACCGAGACGGCTCCGGACGCCGGGCTTCCTTCCGGGGACGCTCCGGAGACGGAAGGCCCGGAAGAATCCGGCGGCTCAGAGCCGGACGATGAGGATCCGCCCGCCGGGCCTCTGGAAGATGCGGATACCGGGGACGGCGGGGATGAGACGCAGGGGGACGGCGGCTCCGGAACGGTCACGGACCCGGAGGCCCCGGACGAAAACGGGTGGGCGGACGCACCGGAGACTCCCGGGAACGGGCTTCCCGGGAAGGAGCAGGCGGAGGACGCGGACGGACTGGAACCCGTGGAGGAAGAGGCCGCGATGGCCGCGTTTTTCGAGGAGAGCGCACCTGCGCCGGAAATCGACGGGAACCGCGTCTATGCGAACGGGATTGCCGTCACCATCCGGGAGGAAGACGGCATATGCTATCTCTTCTACGGGGAGAACGGGAAACTGGAGCTCCCCTCCCCCAGAGGCAAAACCATCTTTGGCGGCGGCAATAACCGCGACGTCGACGGGGACACCAGCGTTACGCTGGACGGCGTTGCGGTGAGCGCCGTCTATGGCGGCGGTTATTCGGACGGCAGCCATTCCGCCGACGTGAGCGGCGACGCGAATGTTTATACCTCCGGGAACATCATCGTGACGACCTACGGCGGCGGCCGCGCGGAGGCCAAAAACGGCGACGCCAGCGCCCGGGTCCTGGGGACCGCGCGCACTGAAAACCGGGCCCGCGGTCCCCTCCCGGATGAAGGCTTCACAAGCGATGGACACAGCATCTATGGCGGCGGCTACGCCTATTCCAACAGCGCAAACCGTTCGGACGCGTCGGTCGGCGCCGTCTCCCTGAAGGTTCTGGAGGGAGGGGCGACCCATTTCGTCCGTGGAGGCGGCTATGCGACCGCGGCATCGAGCGGGGCGGCGGTCGCCGACGTGGCAGGTCCCATCAGCGTGCGCCTCACCGGACTTGACGTGCGGGAGGTTTACAGCGGCGGTTACGCCAGCGGAGAATCCGCCTCCGCGACCGCGGAAAGCATCGACTGCACGGTCGGGACCTCCGAAATGATGAGCTACGTATGCGGGCAGGCCAGCAAAGGGGACGCCTCCGTATCAGGCACAGCCCGGACGCGGATTGAGGACTGTCCCAACCTTTACGGCTATGTGGTTGGCGGCGGCCAGGCCAGCGGCGGGGGCCGCGCCTCGGCCGGCCGGGTGGAACTGACCGTCTCGGGTTCGAAAGCCCCGGTGGGGAATCAATGGGGAAGCCCTGTAGCGGGAGCGTTTTACGGCGGCGGGACAGCCTCGGGAGCGGGTTCCGATGCGTCGGTAGGGAGCGTGACCATGCTTCTGGAGGATTCCCTGATTCCGGGCGGCATCTATGGCGGGGGCGATGCGGGCGGCGGCGCGGCCGCCGCCGTCGGTTCTGTCGAGCTGACCCTCGATCAGGTCAGGGGCGACCGCAATCCAGCGGATTTTCCGGACAATGAGTTTTTCAGCGTCCTGGTCGCGGGGACCGACAGCACGGACGGCGACGCTTCGGTGGCGGACCGCTGTGCGATCACCGTTTCCGACAGCGAAATTGAAATGATCTTCGGCGGAAACCGACGGGGAAACATGCCGGTTCCATCGGAAACCGGGAGCGCGTCGCTGACCCTGCTGGAGGGAAACAGCCAGATCGTGGGGGTGGCGCATTTTGACACGATTCAATTGACCGGCCGGCTTGACCTGAAGGGCTTTTTCACAAAGACGGGAGCCGATGACGACGCGGTTTCCCTCGAGCTCCTCGGGAGCGGCTGGAAAAACGGGGACGTTGCCGTCTCCTATGAGGCGGGCGGTGAGGAACCGGTTTCCGCCGGGTGGTTTGCGGGCAGCGGGTTCGACCTTCGCTTCTCCCGGGAGGGAAACCTGGCCTCCTGGACGGTCGGGGACCTCGCCTCGGGGGATGTGATCATCGATTCCGAGATTTCCGAAGGCGCGCCGAAAACGGAGCTGCCGCAGGAGCAGGCTTCCCACATCGCTTCGAGCGTTCTGACTGAAACGGAGCGGGAGCAGGTCCAGAACGGCACGACGGTAAAAATCTATCCCAAGGTGGAAAAGGCCGAACTGGATGCCGCTGTGGAGGCGGAGCTCGCGGACAGCCTCCAGGGGGAGACCATCGGCGCGAGCCTCGATATCCAGCTCTTCAAAAAGGTCGGGAACGCGGCGCCGAAGGCCGTCCCGGAGACCTCCGCGCCGATCCCGCTCGTCATCGAGCTTCCGGAGGACCTGCTCCCGCGGGCGGGCTATGAGCGTGCGTTCACGGTCATCCGTGCGCATGAGCAGCCGGATGGAAGCCTTTCCTGCACGAGGCTTCCGGATACGGACAATGACCCGAAAACCGTTACCGTCCTGACCGACCGTTTTTCCCTCTACGTGCTGGTTTATACCGAGTCAGAGGAGTCCCACCCGTCCGGCGGTTCCGGGCGCCGGTCGTCCGGTTCCGCCTCCGGTGCGGCGGAGTCCATCTGGCCGTCCGTCGAGCGGATGATCCGGGCCGCGCCCGAGGGGCAGACGGTACGGGTTGACGCGCGGTCGGAGCGGACCGTGCCGGCGGAAGTCGTCAGGCTGCTGAAGGAGCATGGGGCGGTTCTGGAAGTCCGCTATGCCGGCGGCGTCCTGGTTCTGGACGGCGCGTCGATGGGGGAGATCGCAAAGAACCGGGTGTTTTATTTCCTTGACGAGCTGAAGGACGGATCGCTTTCGGCGGAAAAAGCCGCTGTGACGTCCGGGGATGAGCCGGCCGGACGGGGAAAAGCAATCCCGAATACCGGAAGATAACAGCGTTATTTTATAAAAGGCGCCCGCCATGGGGAACTCCCACGGCGGGCGCCTTTTTTGTCATATTTTCTCATATAAAAACAGGTGGATGCGGAGTTTTGTTATCCGGGACGCGTGCAAATGTTCCGCCGGGCGGCATGCCTTGACCGGCCTTGGTATAATGGAAGGAAAGCCGAAAGGGAAAAATGCCAACGATTCTGTAATCAATCGCCGAAATAACATGTTGACAACTGGACATTCTAGTAAAAAACATCAGTGAAGGAGTGAAAAATATGATCGGCAGATACAGAATAACGGACCAGCTTTTGGACGAATTCCGCCGCAGGCTGGTCACGGAAGAAAAGAGCAAATTGACAATTGCACAGTATATGAGAGACATAGAGGACTTTCGCGGCTTTCTGCAAAAGGGGAATCCGGTTGATAAGGAAGAGGTGATCGCCTACAAGGAACACCTGGTGGAAACCTACCGTTCGTCGGCGACCGTCAACACGAAGCTCGCGGCGCTCAACAAATTTTTCGCGGTGACGGGCATGGATTGCTGCCGCGTCAAGCTGCTGAGGCGGCAGCGCAGGATGTTTTGTGAATTGAACAGGGAACTGACCCGTGGGGAATACCTGCGGCTGCTGGAAACGGCGCAGAAAAACAACAATACGCGCCTCTCCCTGATCATGCAGACGATCTGTTCCACCGGCATCCGGGTGGGCGAACTTCGGTGGATCACCGCACAGGCGGTGGCGGCGAACCTTGTCGAGGTGTCCGCGAAGGGCAAGCAGCGCAGGGTTTTCCTTCCGCCGAAGCTGCGCGGGGCGCTGATGGACTATATGAAACGGACGGGCGTCAAATCGGGTCCCGTATTTGCGACCAGGGCCGGGCGGCCGCTGGATCGGAGCAACATCTGGCACGACATG
Organism: uncultured Anaerotruncus sp.; assembly: GCF_902490045.1. Taxonomy (GTDB): domain Bacteria; phylum Bacillota; class Clostridia; order Oscillospirales; family Ruminococcaceae; genus Anaerotruncus. The sequence goes on along the minus strand of NZ_CABUCJ010000067.1, from coordinate 5,824 downwards.
AAAAGCCTCTGCTGCTTGGCGGGGGTGGAGTCCACGAAGGTCTTCCCGCACAACCTGCGCCACCTGTTCGCGAAGGAATTCTATGCGATGGATAAGGACGTCTTCCATCTGGCGGATATCCTGGGGCACAGCAGCGTGGAAACCACACGGATCTATACTGTGACCAGCGGATACGAGCAGGAGCGGCAAATCAGCTCCCTCAGGCTGGTGTTATAGAAAATCGACACAAAAAAACCACATAATCCGTATTATGTGGTGAACAACATACATATTTTGACAAAATTCCCCTCTGATTTTTTTATTCTATCTTATTTTTCCGAAAAAAGCAAGAGGGAAAATCGGAGGCTGCGGACAATCCGCTGATTTGAACATAAAAAACAGACCGAGGAAGCACATTCGTGTGACTCTTTCGGTCTAGTTCCATTTCCTGAAAACGGGATGAATTCTCGCGGGAAGCGCCTTTTGGCGCTTCCCGCCTTCTTTTTTCCGGAAAACGCGGGGGTTCCCGCTTGTATCACCACATAATACGGATTATGTAGTGGTTCCGTTTTGTTACCGCTTTTGCCCCACGATTCCGGTTTGCGAAGCGCCGGGGCGAAAGACCGATTCCATGGTTTGTTTTCCCTTTCAAATGCAAATAAAAAAAGATGAGGAAAGAGGGGTTGTACTTGAAAGTAACCAAAAAACTGATTTCACTGGCGCTGGCGGTCGCAATGGCCGCCACCGGCTTCTCGCTCCCGGCCTTTGCGGCTGGTTCGCCGGAAGTGATCGATCCTACGGATTACATGAGCGAAAACTGGACCGTATATGACCATTACGGCACGAACTGGGACCGGTCGGTCAACGACGACCTGCACCCTTACCAGGTCGCGGACAGCAGCAATTCGGACGGCAAACGGGTGCAGGGCTACTTCACGGATGTGATGTCCGGCAACGATTTGGTGATCTGCCACAACTTTGACCGCCATATCATGGTCAAGGGCGATTCCAATTCGTCCAGCGTCCTGTTTGCCGGCTATGGCAAGGATGCGATGGCCGACTTCATGATCTATCGTTCCGCCTCCTCCGCGAAGAAGGTCGTCAGCTTCGACCTGGATTTTGCGCGGATCGATACGCATACCCTGTCAGGTTCGATGATCTTTGTCAACTCGAAGATCGAAAATGGAAAGCTGGACGGGTATATCATCTACTTCCCGGCCAACAAGGGGAACAGCGTCCTGCTTCTGAAGGCCGCGCAGGCGGATGCGGCGGCGATGTCCGCGAGCTCCACGGTGACCTCCTTCAGCGGCGTCAGCCGGGTTGCGTCCCTCCCCGCGTATAATACGAGTTCCAGCAGCAGCAAAATCCATATTGAAATGGAGATTGACCCCACCCATCTGCTGGCCTCCTTCGCCCAGTACGAGAGGGTCACCGACAGCGACGGCAACACCTCGCTGGTCGTTCAGTCCCCGGTGACGCTCTACGACGGCGACATCGAAAATACCGGCGCCGGAATCGGCGTCGGCGCGGATTACAAGAGCCATAACTGCAGCAGCCTGACCCGCATCGAGTTTTCCGATTTCCGCATGATGTCGGGCTACACGGTCCGCTACATCCGGAACTTCCCCAGCGACGCCGACCCGGTCGTGGAAGCCAGCGATACCGGCATCGAACCCGGCGAAACCTACATCGTCAACGCGGTCGTGGGCACCACGCCGGACGTCTCCGGCGTGGAAGGCAGCGCCAACTACGATTTCCTCGGCTGGAACGACAAGGCGGACGGCTCCGGCGCCTATTACAAGATGGGTGACAGCTTTTCCGTCAACAAGGCGACCGATATTTTCGGCATCTGGAAAAAGAAGGCCGCGGGCCTCAACTTCAGCCCCGACGACGGGAAGTGGCCGGACGGCTTCAATGAAAAGGGCGAGACCGCGAGCCTGAACGTCCCCAAGGAGATGGGCGATCCGATCGCCGCGGCCGACCGGCCCGCGAAGAGCCCGGAAAAGGAATGGTACGTCGTTGACGGCTGGCAGTTTGAGGATGGGACGGAAGTCCTGTTCGACGGAAGCCAGTCGATGACCTCGACCTCCATCACCGTGAAGCCCATCTGGAAGGAGGACTTCAACAAGGACGGCATCCCGGACGAGGACCAGAGCCGGTTTACCGTCAGCTTCGAGGACGCCGATCACGGGACGCTCACAGGCGACAGGAGCTTTACGGTCATCAAGACCGGGAGCGACCTCCTCGGCGACGCGATAGAAATCAGCAAGGAGGGCAAAACCCTCCCGGTGGCGAAGCCGGATTCCGGCTATGCGTTCACCGGATGGGATACGACCGGCGACGGCGCGGCCGATTATATGGATAACGAGACACTGAAAAACGCGGAGGTTTCCGCGAACCTGACCGTCAGGCCGGTCTATGTCCCCGCCTACACCGTGAAGTTTACCTCCGGCCCCAACGGTTCGATCAGCGGCAGGGATACCTTCGCCATCCTGAACAAGGCGGGCAGCGTGACGCTCGGCGACGCGGAGGGCGGCTTCAGCGCGCCCGGGGCAAGGCCGAACGACGGCTACGAGTTTAAGGGCTGGGATACCGACGGCGACGGCGCGCCCGACGTTCAGACCGACGGACTCGCCGCCCTCTCCGTGAGTGGGAATATGACGATTACGGCGGTTTTTGACAAGGGCGCCGCCGTCCAGGACGTCTGGAACGTCACTATCGTGACCAGCGGCGGGTCGACCAGGGTTAAGGTCCCCGACGGCGAAAGCCTGGGCGACCGGCTGCCGAAGGACGGCGACATCATCGGCTGGATGGATGAGGACGGCAATCCCGTCGACAAGGACACCCCCATCACCGGAAACAGGACGGTCACCGCGCAGTATGCGCCCTCGTCCTCCGGCGGGGAGGAGGAACCGCCGGTCGTTCCCGCGCCGCCCAAGCGCCCCGGCAGGAGATAACCATATCTGCACGGACCGCCGCGCGGTGTGTTCCGCGCGGCGGTCTAGAACAATAACAGGAGGGAACCCCTATGAGAAAGCTATTATCCGGCGTGCTGGCCGTGCTCCTGGCCGTCTCGACGGCCATTTCGGCCCTGGCCACCAAAGCCGACGAGGTGCACATCTCCACCGTCAACGGCGCCATCTATTTTGACGACGGCGAAACCACCGCCAAAAATCCGGACGGCGAAGGCGTCCCCAACACCACCGTCTACCTGGTTCTGGACACCCTGGACATCGTCCCCGGAGACCTGGCGGCGGGCCAGTTCCCGGAGGACGGCGGCGGTCTGTTCGCCGGCTGGAGCGGCACGGGCCGGGAGGCCCTTTTGAGGGCGTTCTTTGACAAGGACCTCTTCAAATTCAAGGCGAGCAGGGGCGGCGACGACAAAAAGATCATCGAGTCGATGTCCATCGCTGAAAAGCGGGTCACCGGCGGGGCGGGCAGGGACCGCGCCGTCAAGATCGTGATCAAGGACGACTACACCGATACGGAATACAAGCTCTCCCCCGAATTTACCTTTACCGCCAGATGCGACATGGTCTATGAGTCCAGCGGCAGGCTCGTGGAGTCGAAGAACGGGACCGCCGGCGCGTCGGGCGTAAACGGCATCAGCAAGGGCACCAAATATATCATCTCGGCCTCCGCCCTCAAAAACGGCCCCGGCGCGGGCACCGTTCCCGGCGCTTCGCTCGAAGGCGCGATCTACATCGGCAATCGCACCGAACGCGGCAGCGACCAGGACTGGATGGCCGGACAGGGGGGATACGTGGTGAAGCCGGAGAGGAATGAGAACAACACGGTCACCTGGGAAAATGAAAACCATGCGATCGCGAAGCTCGAATTCTACGCGGATTCCGAATCCAAGAAGTATTACCCGAAGCTGTCCACCAAATGGGACGACCGGGATTACGCCGAGCTGTTCGCCGACCAGGACGCTTACATCTTCGATTTTGTCGGGAACCCGTCCATCTCCTCAACCATCCGCCCCACGCTCACCCTCTACAACCCCTATTACGACTGGGAGGAGGAAGAGCTGACCGCGGACCCGGAAAACATCCGGATCTATGAGGTCAAAGACGGCGAGCTGATCGACGCGACCGCGGCGTTCCAGCGCGGGGAGGACGAGGACGGCAGCGACGTCTTCACCCTCAAGACCCGCACGCTGGGCACCTACATCTTCGTTGAACAAACGCTGGTCAACGAGGAGCCCGCCGGGGAGCTCCCGGGTGAAAAGGAGATCCCGAACACCGGGCGCTGACCGACTTTATTGAAGGAGGAACTCTCATGAAGAAGCTCTTATCCCTTGCGCTGGCGGCGGCGCTCGCCGTTTCGGCGGCGGTTCCCGCCATGGCCGCGGACGGCTCCGGCGCGCAAAAGGACGCCCTTGGCTATTTTACCGGGGCGATCAACGATTCCCAGTACGAGGACGGAAATCCCTGGACGATCGGCCGAAGGGTCATCGTGGAGAAGGCGGACAATGCCAAGCACGCCGCCGGGCATCTCGATACGGTCGTCTACGCCGGCGATCCGGGCTACAGCCCCGCCAAGGACCCCCTGAACGCCGGCTGGCACTATGCCGAGGGAGTAAACGGCGATTATTATACGCCCAACGACCGGCTGAACGACCTGATCAAGCCGGGCGAAACGCTCTACCTGACGCTCAACCCCTTCTGGATCTATCTGAAGTCGGATTTCCCGACCGTCGGGGATCTGCAGGACGCGGCGGGCACGCTGGAAGGGCGGTCGATCTTTGATTACGACGACTACCTCGACGTGAAGATCAAGAAGGGCGACAACGCGAAATACATCGAATCGATCAAGCTCGTCGACAGGGAGTTCAGCCAGGCGGATATCGAATTCCTGACCGACCCGTCGGCGGACGGCCTGCCCGGCTATGCCAGCGGCGCCGGCATGAACGCGCATGACCGCTCCTACTACGCCCAGGTCCGGCTGAAGGATTTCCAGCAGGACAAGGAGGCGAACGTGACCTTCAAGCTCGAGATTAAGGTCAAGAAGGACATTGACCTGAAGGGGGCGCAGGCCGCCTGGGGCAACGCCTGGTTCGGGCTCTATCCCGCCGAGGATTACTGGCTCCCCGAGGATGTGACCGATCTCGTCCCCGGCGTCGACGTGATCCCCAAGGGCACCAAAATCACCCTTGAAAGCGACAGGCTGTGGATCAACAACCTCGTGGTGGATGCCGACCAGGACTTCGCCGCCGGCGACCGCGGCATCATGGTCAAGCCCGCCAAAAACGGCGACAACGAGATCACCTGGGAGAATGACAGCGGCACCATCGCGCGCGCCGTCTTCCTGGGCGACAGCGATCCCGGCAAGTTCTACGCCAAGCTCTCCACCCGCTGGGATTCCGGGATTCTGGACGACCAGTTCGCGGACACCGACGCCTGCGTCTATGAGTTCAGCGGCAAGCCGACGATGACGGGCGTGACCCGCGTCAGGCTGGAGCTGGCCAATCCCTTTGTCGACGGCGACGGCGCGGAGCTGATCGACCCGAAGGAAATCCGGATTTACCAGCTGCTGGACGGGGATACGCTGGAGGACGTCACCGGTGAATTCCGCTATACCGAGAATGGCGGCGGAGAGTTGATGTTCTCCGCGAAGGACCGTACCTTCGGCACCTACATCTTCTCGGCCGACGCGGCCGCGGCGGCAAAGGCGCGGGAAGAGGCCGGAAAGCCCCTGCGCGTCCCGACCGGAATCATGCTTTCCTCAAGGGCCTGAGCCCATCTGGATAGGCCCCTTCGCCATCTCTCCTGGACGCTGTCCAATGGCGAAGGGGCGGTAGGAAATGACCGGCCGGGCGGTGCGGCTTGCCCTCTCGCCGCAC
>NZ_CABUCJ010000066.1 GCF_902490045.1 uncultured Anaerotruncus sp. | reverse complement strand
CACGGCTCTTTTCCAAAGCGGAAAACTTACTTGAAGGATTCCTCGACGGCGACGGCGCACGCGACGGTCGCGCCGACCATGGGGTTGTTGCCCATGCCGATGAGGCCCATCATCTCGACGTGAGCCGGGACGGAGGAGGAGCCGGCGAACTGCGCGTCGCCGTGCATGCGGCCCATCGAGTCGGTCAGGCCGTAGGAAGCCGGGCCGGCCGCCATGTTGTCGGGATGCAGGGTGCGGCCGGTGCCGCCGCCCGAGGCCACCGAGAAGTACTTGACGTTGTTCTCGTAGGACCATTTCTTATAGGTGCCCGCGACGAGGTGCTGGAAGCGGGTCGGGTTGGTGGAGTTGCCGGTGATCGAGACGTCGACCTTCTCGTGCTTCATGATGGCCACGCCCTCGAGCACGTCGTTGGCGCCGTAGACCTTGACCTTGGAGCGCTCGCCGTCGGAATAGGGGGTTTCGCCGATCACCTTGAGCTCGCTGGTGGCGAAATCATAGTCGGTTTCCACATAGGTAAAACCGTTGATTCTGGAAATGATATAAGCGGCGTCCTTGCCCAGGCCGTTGAGGATGACGCGCAGCGGCTCCTTGCGGGCCTTGTTGGCGTTGCGGGCGATGCCGATCGCGCCCTCCGCCGCGGCGAACGACTCATGGCCCGCCAGGAAGCAGAAGCACTTGGTTTCGTCGCGCAGCAGCATGGCGCCGAGGTTGCCGTGGCCGAGGCCGACGGCGCGGGTCTCCGCGACCGAGCCGGGCACGCAGAACGCCTGCAGGCCGATGCCGATCGCCTCGGAGGCGTCCGCGGCCTTTTTGCAGTTCTTCTTGATCGCGACGGCGGTGCCGAGGGTGTAGGCCCAGACGGCGTTCTCGAACGCGATGGGCTGCACGCCCTTGACGATCTTTTCCACGTCGATGCCTTTGGCAAGGCAGATCTCTTTTGCATCTTCAAGGGAAGACATGCCGTATTCAGCGAGACACGCGCTGATTTTGGGCATCCTTCTCTCCTGTCCTTCAAACTTTGCCATGTGTGTTACCTCCCTCTCCTCTTATTCTTCACGCGGGTCGATGTATTTGGGGGCGTCGGCGTAGCGGCCGTAGGTGCCGATGTTCTTCTCGAACGCCTCCTTGGGGTCCGCGCCGTGGCGGATGTCCTCGAGCATCTTGCCGACCTTGACGAACTTGTAGCCGATGGCCTCGTCGTTGTTGTCGACGGCGACCGAGAGGATGTAGCCCTCGGCCAGCTCAAGATAGCGCACGCCCTTGGCGTTGGTGGAGAAGATGGTGCCGACCTGGGAGCGGAGCCCCTTGCCGAGGTCCTCGAGGCCCGCGCCGATCGGGAGCCCGCCCTCGGAGAAGGCGGTCTGGCTGCGGCCGTAGACGATCTGGAGGAAGAGCTCGCGCATCGCCACGTTGATCGCGTCACAGACGAGGTCGGTGTTGAGGGCTTCCAGGATGGTCTTTCCGGGGAGGATTTCGCCCGCCATCGCGGCCGAATGGGTCATGCCCGAGCAGCCCAGCGTCTCAACGAGCGCCTCCTCGATGATGCCGTTTTTGATGTTGAGGGTGAGCTTGCAGGCGCCCTGCTGCGGCGCGCACCAGCCCACGCCGTGCGTGAGTCCGGAGATATCCTTGATCTCGTAGGCCTTTACCCACTGGCCCTCTTCGGGAATGGGCGCGGGACCGTGCTTGGGTCCTTTGGCGAGAACGCACATTCTCTCCACTTCATGAGAATAGTTCATATCGGTACTCCTTTCGGTTTGTTTACTGGGGTTGTCCAATCTTTATTATATTAGTTTGTCAAGGCTTTATCAAGGGGATTGTTCAGCTTTTGTTCACGGTTGCAAAACAAAATAGGCCTAATTTTTGGATTTTTTTTGGTTATAATAAGCAGAGATGCGCCCGCCCGTCCGCCTCCCTCTGTGGAGGGGCCCCAAACCGGCCCCGCAAGCGGGAAAACGTGGTTGACTTTGACAGCGGGCGGGAGTAGAATGTACAAGTTAAAGTATACGCATTTCCGGCCTGCCGCGGCTTTTTTTGAAACGGCATGGGAGGGTCCGCGCGTATCAGAGTATGAGGTGACAAAATGGGTATTTTAAACAAGGTCTTCGGGACCTATTCCAGCAGGGAGATCAAGCGCGTCCTGCCCCTCCAGCAGAAGGTGCTTGAACTGGAGGAAACCTACCGGGCCATGAGCGACGACGAGCTCAAGGCGATGACCCCCAAGCTGCGGGAGCGCATCGCGCAGGGCGAGCCGCTCGACAGCGTGCTGCCCGACGCCTTCGCGGCCTGCCGCGAGGCGTCCGACCGCGTGCTGGGCATGCGGCACTTCCCCGTGCAGGTCATCGGCGGCATCATCCTCCACCAGGGCCGCATCGCGGAGATGAAGACCGGCGAGGGTAAAACCCTTGTCGCAACCCTGCCCGCCTACCTGAACGCGCTGACCGGCAGGGGCGTGCACATCGTCACGGTCAACGACTACCTGGCCAAGCGCGACTCCGAGTGGATGGGCAAGGTCTACCGCTTCCTCGGCCTCACGGTCGGGCTGATCGTCCACGGGCTCACGACCGCCGAGCGGCGCGAGGCCTACGGCTGCGACATCACCTACGGCACCAACAACGAGTTCGGCTTCGACTACCTGCGCGACAACATGGTCATCTACAAGGCGGACAAGGTCCAGCGCGGGCACAACTACGCGATCGTCGACGAGGTCGACTCGATCCTCATCGACGAGGCGCGCACCCCGCTGATCATCTCGGGCCAGGGCGACAAGTCGACCGACCTCTATGAGAAGGCCGACCGCTTCGCCCGCACCCTCAAATGCTACCGGGTGGCCGAGGCGGACTCCAAGGAGGAGCACGACGACGTCGACGGCGACTACATCGTCGACGAGAAGGCCAAGACCGCCACGCTGACCGCCTCGGGCGTCAAGAAGGCGGAGGAATACTTCGGGCTCGAGAACCTCACCGACGGCGACAACATGCAGATCCAGCACCACGTCAACCAGGCGATCAAGGCCCACGGCATCATGCAGCGGGACGTCGACTACGTCGTCAAGGACGGCGAGGTCATCATCGTCGACGAGTTCACCGGCCGCCTCATGCTCGGCCGCCGCTACAACGAGGGCCTGCACCAGGCCATCGAGGCCAAGGAGGGGGTCAAGGTCGAGCGGGAGAGCAAGACGCTCGCCACGATCACCTTCCAGAACTTCTTCCGCATGTACGACAAACTCGCCGGCATGACCGGCACCGCCCTCACCGAGGCGGATGAGTTCATGGAGATCTACAAGCTCGACGTCGTCGAGATCCCGACCAACAAGCCCATCCAGCGCCATGACCACCCCGACGTCGTCTACAAGACCGAGACCGCGAAGTTCCACGCGGTCATCGAGAACATCGTCGAGTGCCACGGCAAGGGCCAGCCGGTGCTGGTGGGCACCATCTCGATCGAAAAGTCCGAGCTGCTTTCCCAAATGCTCAAGCGCCGCGGCATCAGGCACGAGGTGCTCAACGCGAAGTACCATGACAAGGAGGCGGAGATCGTCGCGCAGGCCGGCAAATACGGCGCGGTGACGATCGCCACCAACATGGCCGGGCGCGGCACCGACATCATGCTCGGCGGCAACGCCGAATACCTCGCCAAGGCGGACCTGCGCCGCGAGGGCTACGACGAGGAGACGATCAACGAGGCGACCGGCTTTGCCGACACCCACAACGAGGAAATCCTCGCGGCCCGCAAGCTCTTCCGTGAGAAGATGGACCAGTACCGGGCGGAAATCTCCGCCGAGGCGGAGAAGGTCCGGGAGGCGGGCGGCCTCTTCATCATCGGCACCGAGCGCCACGAGTCCCGCCGCATCGACAACCAGCTGCGCGGCCGTTCCGGCCGCCAGGGCGACCCGGGCGAAACGCGCTTCTTCATCTCGCTTGAGGACGACCTCATGCGGCTCTTCGGCGGCGAGCGCATCCAGAATATGATGGATATGATCGGCGCGGAGGACGACATGCCCATCGAGGCGAAAATCCTCTCCAACTCGATCGAGTCGGCCCAGTCGAAGGTCGAAACCCGCAACTTCGGCATCCGCAAAAACGTCCTCCAGTTCGACGACGTCATGAACCGCCAGCGCGAGGTCATCTACTCCCAGCGCGACAAGGTGCTCGACGGCGAGGACATCAGCGGCATCATCCGGAATATGATCGGCGAGACGATCGATTCGGTCGTCGACCGCTACCTCGTCGACAAGGAGGTCCACGACAACTGGAACCTCGAGGGCCTGCGCGATTACTTTATGGGCTGGCTGACCACCCACGACGACCTGCGCTACACCACCGAACAGCTCGGCGAAATCACCGACGACGAGATCAAGCGCCAGCTCAAAGAGCGCGCGGAAAAGCTCTACGCCGCGCGCGAGGAGCAGTTCACCTCCCCGATCATGCGCGAGGTCGAGCGTGTCGTGCTGCTGCGCAACGTCGACACCAAATGGATGCAGCACATCGACGACATGGAGGAGCTCAAGCGCGGCATGTACCTGCGCTCCTACGCCCAGAAGGACCCGGTTGTCGAATACCGCATCGAGGGCTTCGATATGTTCGACGCGATGATCGAGTCGATCCGCGAGGATACCGTCAAGCTGATGTACACCATCCAGCTGCGCACCAACCAGGAGCCCAAGCGCGAGCAGGTCGCCAAGCCCGCCCAGGAGGGCTTCGGCAGCGACGGCACCATCCAGAACAAGCCCCGCTCGGTCAAAAAGGTCGGACGCAACGATCCCTGCCCCTGCGGCAGCGGCAAGAAGTATAAAAAGTGCTGCGGCCGCGACGAGTGACGAGAGAGACGAAAAGAAAGAAGGGCCGCCCGCCGGGCGGCCCTTCCTTTTTGACGCTTTTGAAAAAGCGCCGCAAAACTTTTGATGCAGGCCGGCCGCGCGGCCTCCCCGGCGGCGCCGTCCGTGCGGAAGGATTTCGCCCTGCATCAGCAAAATCACCAGAATTAGCGGGTTTTTCTTGACAACATGCTTGTTTGGCGGTATGATACCAAGGTAAAAATGTCGAATGAATGTGCCGGAGAACGGCAGATGGGATGCATGTGTATGAATATCAAGAGGGAAGATTTACGCAACATTGCAATTATCGCGCACGTCGACCACGGTAAGACGACGCTGGTCGACGGGATGCTGAAACAGTCGGGCACCTTCCGGGAGAACCAGGCGGTGCAGGAGCGCGTGATGGACTCGAACGACATCGAGCGGGAGCGCGGCATCACGATTCTGGCGAAGAACGCCTCCGCGGAATATAAGGGCGTGAAGATCAACATCGTGGACACCCCGGGACACGCCGATTTCGGCGGCGAGGTGGAGCGGGTGCTCAAGATGGTGGACGGCGTGCTGCTGCTCGTCGACGCGGCGGAGGGCCCAATGCCCCAGACCCGGTTCGTGCTGAGCAAGGCGCTCGACCTCGACCTCGCGGTCATCGTGGTCATCAACAAGATCGACCGCCCCGACGCGCGCGTCTACGAGGTGGTCGACGAGGTGCTCGAGCTGCTGATGGACCTCGGCGCGTCCGACGCGCAGCTCGACAGCCCGATGGTCTTCTGCTCCGGCCGCGACGGTACGGCCTCCATCTCCCCCGAGGTGGCGGGCACCGACCTGCTGCCGCTCATGGACACGATCGTCGACTACATCCAGCCGCCCCAGGGCGACCCCGAGCTGCCCACCGCGGTGCTCGTCTCGTCGATCGACTATAACGACTATGTCGGCCGCATGGCGGTCGGCCGCATCGAGCAGGGCACCCTGCGGGTCAACGAGCAGATGAACGTCTGCGACTACCACGACAAGGAGCTGCTCAAGCAGGGCAAGATCACGGCGATCTACCAGTTCACCGGCGTGGGCCGCTCCCAGGTCGAGTCGGCCACGGTCGGCGACATCGTCATGTTCTCGGGCATCGAGGACATCAACATCGGCAACACCGTCTGCGCGGCGGGCAGCAGCATCGCGCTGCCCTTCGTCAAGATTTCCGAGCCCACCGTGGAGATGACCTTCTCGGTCAACACGAGCCCCTTTGCGGGCCGCGAGGGCAAATTCGTCACCACCCGCCAGATCCGCGACCGCCTCTACCGCGAGCTGCTGCGCGACGTCTCCCTGCGCGTCTCGGACGGCGACACCGCCGACAGCTTCGTCGTCTGCGGGCGCGGCGAAATGCACCTGTCGATCCTCATCGAGAACATGCGCCGCGAGGGCTACGAGTTCCAGGTCAGCACCCCCAAGGTGCTGCTCAAGACGATAGACGGCGAGCTGTGCGAGCCGTTCGAGGAACTGACGATCGACGTCCCGGCCGAGTCCTCCGGCTCGGTCATGGAGAAGATGGGCCCCCGCAAGGGCGAGCTCCAAACGATGGAGCCGGTCGGCAGCCGCATGAAGATGACCTTCGTCATCCCCGAGCGCGGCCTCTTCGGCTACAAGAGCGAATTTTTGACCGACACCAAGGGCGAGGGCGTCATGAATACCCTCTTCCACGGCTACGCCCCCTATAAGGGCGAGATCCCCCGCCGCCAGAACGGTTCCCTCATCGCGTTCGAGACGGGCGAGACGATCACCTACGGCCTCTATAACGCGCAGGAGCGCGGCACCCTCTTCCTCGGCGCGGGCGAGCCGGTCTACGCCGGCCAGGTCGTCGGCATGTCCCCCAAGAACGAGGACATCGCCGTCAACGTCTGCAAGAAAAAGCAGCTCACCAACACCCGCGCTTCCGGGTCGGACGACGCGCTCCGCCTCATTCCGCCGCGCCGCTTCTCCCTCGAGGAGTCCCTCGAGTTCCTCAGCGACGACGAGCTTTTGGAGGTCACCCCCAAGAGCATCCGCATCCGCAAGAAGATTCTGGACCACGCCCAGCGCATGCGGGAGCAGATGAAGAAGAAATCTTAAATTCAGTATTTTTGAGCGGGCCCGGTGGGGCCCGCTCTTTTTTGTTCTTAGATATGCCGCTCACCGAGCGGTGGAGCTTGTCGGTAGTCGGCCGACGGCGGTTTTAGATATGCCGCTCATCGAGCGGCGCAGTTTGTCGGTAGTCGACCGACAGCGAGTTCCTTTCTTGTTCGCCCAAGAAAGGAACCAAAGAAGGGCGCCAAAGGACCCTCCGCCGGGTCCTTTGGAATCCCCGGGAGTACCTTGCCATAACCCGGGAACTGCCGCCGCTCCCCAAAGGTACACTAGCTGAGGGCTCAACCTAATCTCGATTCTCCCAACAGGAGAAACGCGCGGTCAGGTATACAGCGCCTGCGCGATGCGCGCGCCCAGCCTGAAACCGGAACGGAAGCCGCGAAGCGCATACGCCCCGCACACCACCGCTAACTGGTCGGTGATATGATCCAGCCTCTTTTGATCCTCCATCCCCAGCCGGCGCCAAAGCAGTGTGCACATCTCCATCATTTCCTTTTCCTCGGGAATGGGACCAAGCTGTTCCGACGGGTAGACTTCCCCTTCATATAGCGCCTTTAAAATATCGTTGTCCATAAATGCATCCCTTTCATAAAAAAAGTGAGGTCACCTTCATTATAAGGTGACCTCACTTTGAAGTCAAGAGCAAATCAAAAGGTATATAATCTTTTTAAGGTGACATCACCTATGAAAGGGGAAGCCAATATGCCTTCAAGCTTGCCGCATTTTACCCTGCGCATCAATCCAAAGCTAATGCAGAAACTTCGTTACATCGCCGAGGGGAACGGAAGATCTGTCAACAAAGAAACCGAGGCCTTGATAAAGGCCCATGTAGAGGCTTACGAAAAAGAGCATGGCCCCATAAACGCAGACAAATAAAAGCGGCCGCCCGGGAGGGCGGCCGCTTTATCATGAATGCACGGCAATAGGAGGGGGCACACGGGGGAGGGTCGCCGACCCTCCGCCCGTGAGGCGCACGCGCATCGGCTTGTCCGATCGCGAGGCCATTTGCGGTCGGGAACCGCAAATGGCGTGCGCCTAGTAGTCCCAATAGCTGTCGGGCATTTCTTTCTTCTCGCGGGTCTCCACAGGCAGCGGGCAAGAAGCCAAAATATCCTTCAGCTGACTGTTTTCCTCGTCCCAATCCTTGTCGGAAATCTTGAAGGTGCTCTTGAGCTTGCTCTGGGTGTACCACTTGCCGGTATCGAAGGTCTTCCCATCGATTTTTACGGTCTTGTCCGTGCTGTTCCGGCCGAACATATACTCGGTGTACTTGTCCTCCCAGTTGTTGCGCTTTTTCTCATACTGGCTCTCCAGGCGTTCGTCCTTCTTGTCCTGCGCCTCGGAGGAGAGCTGGCGGATGATGTAGCTGCCGTCGTAGAGGGTGACGTTATCCCACTCGACCATCTGCGGGCGGTCGTAGTTGTAGACGTTGAGCGCGATGAAGGAGGGATAGACGTCCTTGGTGGTCAGCGTGCAGTTGCCGAGCTTTTTCTCGTCGAAGTAGTAGGTGAGCACGCCGTTGTTGGCCTTGATGAGCAGGGAGTGCCAGCCATCCTCCACGGTGAGGTCCTCGGTCTCCTTGTCGCCGTTGACGAACCGGGTGGCCATGCCCCAGCTTCCCTGCGCTTTCGGGTTATAATATTTGAGCACGGGCGCGCCGGAGCCGCCCTTGACGAGCGCGATGGCGGGCGAGGAATTCTTGAGCGCGTTGCCGTCGCCGTCCACGAGGTCGACGCGGAACTCGGCGCGGCGGCGTCCGTCGCTCGACGAGAACCAGTTGTCATCCACGTTGATCTTCACGGTCGCGGTCCAGGTGTTGCTCGAGGGCATTTCGACCGGGAGCTTTTTGCCCTGGAGGGCGTAGTATTTGTCCTTTTTATCGTCCGCGCGGTATTTGTAGTAGCCCTTGGGCCCCACGGAGAGATAGAGCTTGCCGTCGGAACGGTCGAACTCCTCCGGCTCATACCGGTCGGTCACCCACTTGTCGGCCGATTTGGCGCTGGTGCTGAAGGTGTCGCTGGTGATGATCGCGAGCGCCGACGCCGGCGCGGAAAGCACCATGACAAGTACCAGCAGCACGCTGATGGTCGCTGTCAATTTTTTCATAGTCGAATCCTCCCTCAGAACTTGGCAGCCGTACTGGTGCCTGTCTATATTCACTATCAGTATAACAATTAGTATAATGAAAATCAAGGAAAACAAGGGATTTTTCTGCGGGAAATATTGCCTGATTTTGTGGTGCGCGTCCCAAACCATGTGAAGTTTGACAAAAATACCGCCGGACGGACGGAAATTTGGGTTGAGCGTCACAGAAAGCGGGCAAAAACCGCGGCGGGCCCAAAATCCGCTTGCAAAAGCAAAAAAATGAGACTACACTAAGGAAACAATCAGAATGGGGCACTAGCCCCCTTCCATCTTCCGGCGAAAGGGATGGTGCTGTGGAACGGGTCATCAAGAATCTGGTGGAATATGACAAGCGCGGCCGGCGGCTTGTGGAAGAGGCGGAAGAGGAGCGCGGCAGCGTGCTGGCGCACATGGACGATTATAAAAAGGAGCTCGCGAAGCAGTACCGCGAGCGGGAACGGGAAAAGGTGGAGCAGTTCCGCCAGCAGGCCCAGATGGAGAAGGAGGAGGCCCTCTCCGCGGCGCGCGCGCGCCACGAGGAGGCGCTCGGCCGCCTGAAGGCAAACTACCAGAAGAACAGCGCGCGGTGGGTCGCCGAAATCGTGGACCGCTGCATCGGGGGGTGACGCCGTGGCGCAGTATGCAAACGCGGTGATCTCCAAGGCGCGCGCCATGTACGGGCAGATGCTCTCCCCCGCCCAGTACGACGACCTCCTGCGCAAGCAGAGCGTGCAGGAGATTTCCGCCTACCTGCGGGAGAAGACCCCCTACCGCGCGGCGCTGGAGGGGGTCCAGGACAGCACGATCCACCGCCGCCAGCTGGAAAACCTGCTGCACAGGGACCTCTTTTACCAGTATGTGCGGCTCGCGAAATATGTCCGCGAGAAGGACAGCATCTACCAGTACATCGTCATGGACCTGGAGATCGAGCTGATCCTTTCCAGCCTGCGCAACATCATCTCCGACGGGCAGGAGGACTTTGTCGCCTCCCTGCCGACCTTCATGCAGCCCTACGCGAGCTTCAACATCCTGGGGCTGGCGGGGGCGCGCTCCCTCGACGAGGTGATCGGGGCGGTGGCGGGCACGGTCTACGAGCCGGTGCTGCGCCGCTGCCAGAAGCAGTATCCGCCGGACGGCAACACCCTGCGCTACACCCGCTACGAGCTTGCGCTGCGCACCTGCTATTTTTCCACGCTGCTCGAACGGGCGAAGCGGGAGACGCGCGGCAGGGCCTCCGCCGAGCTGCGGGAGCTGATCACCATGCGCGCGGAGCTGATGAACCTCAACACGATCTACCGGATGAAAACCTATTTCGGGGCGGATTCCGGCCGCATCCGCGTGACGATGCTCCCCTTTTACAGCCGGCTTCGGCCGCGCCAGCTCGAGGAGATGGTCAGCGCGCGGGACACGCAGGCGTTTTTGCAGCTGCTTTCCGCCACCCCCTACGGCCGGCGGATCGATCCGGAAGCCGGCTTCTTCGAGGGGGAGACGGACGGCGTGCGCTACCGCGCCACCCGCAGGCTGCTCCGCTTTTCGACCAGCCCGGAGGTGGTGTATACGGCGTTTATGCTGCTGCGCAGCATGGAGACGGAGGACATCGTGCGCATCATCGAGGGCGTCCGCTACGGGCTCCCCCCCGAGAAGATCGAAAAGCTGCTCTATAAGGCATAGCGGACGACCAGGCGAAGGACCGATTCAAACGCGAAGGACCGGCCGGCCCCCGTGGGGCGGGCATTACAAATATCCCGGGGGGACCGGCGGGGGCCGGTTCCCGTCTGCCGGAGAAAGGGCGGATTTACATGTCGATAGCCAAGCTGGCGCTGGTGAACATCGTCGGCGATATGAAAAACCTCGACGACGTCATCATACGCTGTTTGGACAGGGGGGATTTCCACCCCGAGCCCTCGCAGCAGGCGGCGGGGGGCATCCGCGGCTTCACGCCGCTGTCGGAGGAAAACCCCTACGCCGACGCGCTGCAGAAGCTGACCGACGCGGGCGTGGCGGCGGGGCTCAACCCCAAGTACATGCCGGAATATGTGCGCAGCGACAAGCTCTCCCGTGTCGCGGCGCACAGCCAGCAGTACTACGAGGATTTTTACAGGACCTTTTCCGAGGGGCTCGGCGCCCTGCGGGAACGGATGAACTTTTTGCAGGGGGAGATCGACCAGGACGAGGCCGCGCTGCTGATCCTCTCCCACCTGGCGGAGCTCGACGTCGAGTTCGACGAGCTCTTCACCTGCAAGTATATTAAAATGCGCCTGGGGCGGCTGCCGCTCGACAGCTACCAGAAGCTCTCCTTTTACGCGGGAAAGCCCTTTATCTTCAAATCGTTCGACACGGAGAAGGAATACCGCTGGGGCGCCTACTTCTGTATGGCTGAGGACGCGCCCGAGATCGACGACATCTTCTCCTCCCTCTATTTTGAACGGATGCGGGTCCCCTCCTTCATCCACGGCACCCCCGGGGAGGCGCTCGCCCGGCTGCGGGAGGAGATCGACGCCAACCGGGAGCAGCTCGCGGCGGCCAAAAACCAGTTCCAGGAGCTGGTGGACGCCCAGCGGGACCGCTACTACAAGCTCTACACCCGGCTGAAATTCCTCTCCGATTCGTTCGACATGCGCAAGTACGTCTCCGTACTGAAACGGGAGTTCATCGACGTATTCTATATCACCGGCTTTATCGAGGAGAGCCGCGCGGACGACTTTGCAAAGAGCCTGCGGCAGCTGCCCGACGTGACCGTCGAGGTCAAGCCGGACGACTCGGACAAACGGCTTCAGCCGCCCACCAAGCTCAAAAACGGCTGGTTTTCCCGCCCGTTCGAGATGTTCGTCGAGATGTACGGCCTGCCCGCCTACGGCGACTTCGACCCCACCCCCTTCGTGGCTTTCACCTATTCCCTCCTCTTCGGCGTCATGTTCGGCGATCTCGGCCAGGGGCTGGTGCTGGTGCTGGGCGGGTGGCTGCTCTGGAAGTTCAAACGGTTCCAGATCGGCGCGGTCGTCAACCGGATCGGCATCTTCTCCTGTATTTTCGGGGCGCTCTACGGGTCGGTGTTCGGCTTCGAGGAGCTGCTCACCCCCTTCTATGTGAACGTCCTGCACCTGCCCGGCAAGCCGATCGAGGTCATGGCCCCCGAGAACACCAACCTCATTTTGATCGCGGCGGTCGCGCTCGGCGTGGTGCTCATCTGCACCTGTATTTTGATGGATATCTTCTCCAGCCTCCACAGGCGCGACTATGAACGGGCGTTTTTCTCCGCCAACGGCGTCGCGGGATTTGTCTTTTATGGCGCGGTCCTCTTCGGCGCGGTCATGATGTTCCTGGCGGGCAAAAACTATTTCACCCACCTCTACGTCATCCTGCTGATCGTGCTGCCGCTCGCGGTCATCCTGCTCAAGGAGCCGCTCGGCAACCTGCTGAAGGGGCTGGGCGCCAGGCCGGAGGAGGGCATGGGCGCCTACCTGACGGTCGCGCCCTTCGAGCTCTTCGAGGTGGTGCTCAGCTTTTTCTCCAACA
The DNA here is from genome assembly GCF_902490045.1 of uncultured Anaerotruncus sp. Lineage (GTDB taxonomy): Bacteria > Bacillota > Clostridia > Oscillospirales > Ruminococcaceae > Anaerotruncus. The sequence continues at coordinate 1,034 of NZ_CABUCJ010000066.1, read as the reverse complement.
CGATGTCCTTCCTCCGCGTGGGCGGCTTCGTGCTCAGCCACGCGGGCATGATGGCGGTCGTCTTCACCCTCTCCGAGATGGTCGGGAGTGCCGCCAGCCCCGCGGTCATCATCATCGGCAACCTCTTTGTGATGGGCATGGAGGGTCTCATTGTGGGCATCCAGGTCCTCAGGCTCGAGTTCTACGAGATGTTCAGCCGCTATTTCGACGGCGACGGAAAACCCTTCTCCCCCGTCACGGTAAAGGGCTCGGAAAAGTGATCTTTTCATCCGACACGTCTCTGCGCCCCCGGGCGCGGATACCAATTTGATTTGGAGGTAATTTGTGATGCTGTTTGTGATTGCTACCGCCGCTGTGATCGCGGCCACCCTGCTGCTCATCCCCATCGTCAAGGTCGGGTCCACCACCGGTGCCAGAAGGCGCGTGCTTGCCAACGCGGGCGTTTTTCTCATTGCCACCCTGCTGATGATCATGATGGCGGTCGGCGTTTCGGCCGAAGCGCCCGACGCCGGCACGGCCCCGGACACGGCCGCCGTCGAGGCCGCCCCCGCTCAGAACAGCCAGGGCATGGGCTATCTCGCCGCCGCGCTCGCCACCGGACTCAGCTGCCTGGGCGCGGGCATCGCGATCGCTTCCACCGCGCCCGCCGCGATCGGCGCGTTTTCCGAGGACCCCAAGGCGTTCGGCAAGGCGCTGATCTTTGTCGTCCTGGGCGAAGGCGTCGCGCTCTATGGGCTGTTGATTTCGATCCTGCTCATTAATAAGCTCTGATTTGCCGCTCATGAAGCTTCGCAGTTTGTCGGCGACCGGCCGACGGCGGCTTTAGATTTTCCGCTCATCGGGCGGCGGAGTTGCCGGGAGGCCTCCCGGCGGTTTTGGATTTTCCGTCCAGCGAGCGGAGGGCTTGTCGGTAGTCGACCGACAGCGACCCTATTTCTTGTACGGACAAGAAATAGGGGAAAGAAGCCGCAAGGGGAGACCCCCTTGACCCCCGCGCCGCCTCCGGTTGGCCTTCGGCCAAAGTCGGCGGCGCC
>NZ_CABUCJ010000065.1 GCF_902490045.1 uncultured Anaerotruncus sp. | reverse complement strand
CGCGGCCGCGAGCCTTGTGCCGGGGGATTTCTTCCTCGCGGAGGGGCCTGCGCGGCCGGCGGCGGGGCCCGGCGGGGCACGCGCGGTGATCTTCCGGGCCGACCGGGCGCGCGCCGTCTGCGGGGCCTCCTGCCGCTACCACAGGGAGATGGCGGAACGGTTCGACCGGCTCGCGCGGGCGTGGAGCGCGTCCGGATAGGAAAACGGGAAAAACCGGGGCTGCGGGCTTTGCCCGCCGCCCCGGTTTGTGCTATAATAAGCGCAAATCCCCGGTGTCGCCCGCCCGCGGCCCTGCCGCCACGGACGAGGCCGGGAAACGAATCGGGAAAGGAAGCGGTGCGCCTTGCGGCTGGTGACCGGTCGGCGTTTGCTTTTTCCGCTGCGCGCGGAGCAGATGGGCTCCGTCTGGTGGGAGTTTTCCGGGAACGGGGGTGCGGGCGGATGAAATGGCTTTCCCATCTGCGCACGATCAACCGCCACAAGCTCCTTGTGATGAAGCACTGCTTCCGGGTGGGACTTTACCGGCAGGGGCTGCTGCACGACCTCTCCAAGTATTCGCCGGTGGAGTTTTCCGCCGGGGCGAAATACTACCAGGGGGACCGCAGCCCCAACGAGATCGAGCGGATGGAAAGCGGCTACAGCGCGGCGTGGCTGCACCACAAGGGCCGCAACAAGCACCACCTCGAATACTGGATCGACTACGACCCCGCGGCCGGCCACCGGATGGCGGGCATGGAAATGCCGGTCCACTATGTGGCGGAGATGTTCTGCGACCGGGTCGCGGCCAGCAAGACCTACCGGGGGAAGGCGTACCGGGACGGCGACCCGCTGGATTACTATCTGGCCAGCCGGGACCACTACCTGATTCACCCCGGCACCCGCGCGCTGCTCGAGCGCCTGCTCGGGATGCTCGCGGAGGAGGGGGAGGACCGCACCTTCGCTTACATCCGCCGGGAGATTCTGGGGCGCCGGTAGCGGGCGCACATACGATTGGAAGGGGCGAACCGCCCCACGGAAGAGAAGGAGGCAAGGAAATGGAACTGATGGAAGCGATCCGGGCCCGCAGGAGCTACCGGGGGCCGTTCGAGCCCACGCCCATCCCGCGGGAGGCGCTGCGGGAGCTGCTGGAGGCGGGACTTCTCGCCCCGTCGGGCTGCAACCTGCAAACGACGCGGCTGATCGGCGTCGACGATCCCGCGCTGGCCAGAAAGCTCGCGGAAATCTACGGGAAGAGCTGGGCGCTGACCGCGCCCGCCGCGATCCTGCTCGTCACCAGGGAGACGCCCTCGCCGAGCGGAGTGTCCTACCACATCCACGACTATTCGGCGGCGGCTGAAAACATCCTGCTGGCGATCGCCGCGAAGGGATACGCCTCGGTGTGGATCGAGGGACAGATCCGCGGCGGCCCCGGCCGCGAGATGGGGAGGCTGCTCGGCGTGCCGGACGACATGACCGTCGCGGTCTACCTGCCCGTGGGGATTCCCGCCGGGGAGGTCCCCGCCGCAAAGAAGCTGCCCTTCGGGGAGCGCGCGTGGTTCAACGGCTACGGGAAATAGGCGAGGCTTCAAAAAGAACGGGTATCGCGCGGCGCCGCCGCGCGATACCCGTTTTCATTCACGGAAAATTCACATTTTCGCTCCCCCAGCAAACAGAGGGTTGAACTCCAAATGATAAAATAACGCTAAGGAAAATATTTCCGCGGCGAAGACAAAACGCCGCCTTCACAGGCGGCGTTTTTGTTGGAGAGTCTTTGCTGTTAAAACTGATTTTCCGGAAACCCCAAGGTACGGGGCGTCCCGGAGGAGGCCCATAGGGGGACAGGCTGGCACTCCGTCCCATTACAGGCTGTTTTTATTATACAGGCGCTCTGTGCAGCTTATGTAATGGATTGATGGAAATTCAGTCGGGAATTTTTGTTTTTTTCGTGGAGGGAGGCCCATATGATACCGACGATTTTACTGGTCATGGACGAAGGGAACCCGCGCTATACCGAAACCCTCCGGCAGTACCGGGTCCGCCTGACCCAGCGCATCTTTGACGAGGGCTGGCAGGTGGCCACGGCCTCGGGCGTGGCGCAGGCGCTGGCCCAGCTGGAGGCCCAGAAGATCAGCCTGCTGGTGTTCGACACCACCGGCTACCGGGGGGACCGCGTCGCGCAGCTCAAGCTTCTGCGGGCGTCCACCGACCTGCCCGTGCTCGTGGTGGTCGAGGGGAGCGACGAGCACGCCGAGCTGGAAATGCTCGAGAACGGCGCGGACGACTGCCTGCGCCGTCCGGCGGGCGACCCGCTCATCATCGCGCACGTCAAGGCGCTGCTCAAGCGGGTGCACGCGCTGCCGCCCAAGGAGCTGCGCTTCGACGGCCTGCGCCTGAGCCTCGCGGAACACGTCGTCGAGCTCGACGGCAAGGCGGTGGCCCTTTCGCCGCGGGAGTTCGACCTGCTCTACTACCTGGCGCGCAACCCCAACCTGGCGCTCTCCCGCATGCAGATTTTAAACCGCGCGTGGGATTCCGGCTACGCGGGAGACGAGCGCACGGTGGACAGCCACATCAAGTCCCTGCGCGCCAAGCTCGGGTGGTTCGGCAAGCATATCATCACGGTGCGGGGCGTGGGCTACAAGTTCCTCTGGAGCGCCTCGCAGGAGCGCCCCGCGTAAAGACCCGGCGGAAAAGTAAAGCAAAACCCCCGCGGCTGTGGAGGCAGCCGCGGGGTTTTCAGTTTGCTTTGGCGTGAAGAACCTGAGAGATCAGATTATTTCACTTTGCGGAACGCAACAGCGCCAGCAGCAGCCAGGGAAACAACGGCGGCTACGAGAGCCACGTTGACCATGTCGCTGGAACCGGTGTTCGGGATGTCTTTGCCGGAGTTCGGGGTCTCAACATCGGCGGGCTCGGAGGTCTCCGGCTCGTCAACGGTCACATCGAGCTCGGTGTCGGAGACGATGTAGGTGCCCAGCTGACGGGTGCGGATGGACCAGCCCGGAATCTCCTCGTCGTCCTCGGAGTAGGAGAACTTGGAGGTGACGTCGACCAGATAGCCGTCGGCATCCACTTCATAGATGAAGCAGTTTTCCGGATCGGGGGTGTAGTCGTCGTCATCATCCCACGGAATGCCGAGGGTCAGGGTCGCCTTGGAGGTCGCGGGAACGGTCGGATGGCCAACAAAGTCATAGAACCACAGGTCGGCGTCGGCGGGATCGCCGTACTCGGCATAGATGTCGCTCATGTTCGAGGTGGACAGACGCGCATAGAACTTGCGCGCGTCGTCGTCGGAATCGAACTTGAGGGCCGCGCGGTCGTCGCCCCAGACCAGGGTGTTGGTTTCGTTCTTATCGGGATCCATGTAGACGCGGTCGCCAACGTCCGGGTTATCGTCGTTGCCAACAGCCTCATTGGTGACCCACAGTTTGTAGTCCCAAACCAGCTTGCTATCCTTTTCATAGGTGTTCTTAGTTTTGTCTTTGACATCTTTGTCATCAGCAGCAGTCTTTTTCGCTTTGAACTCGATGGTGCCATCGGTCTTGTGCTCATCGGTATCGGTGATGTCCGCCAGCACAAATTTGATGTAAGCGTTGCGATAAAATCCATCGAAGCCCTTATCGGTCACCAAGGTGATGCTCTTAACAAGCTTCCCGTTGGTATCCTTGTCAGGGGAGAACTTAAAGAAGTCTTTGTCAACCAAGTACTTGATTTGGACCTGTTTGCCATCATCAAGCGTGATGGTGTCCTCTTCATTGCCGCCGACCGGGACATAAAAAGTCGTATCAGGGGCAATCGCATCACTGACGATCTTACCACCACCGATGGTGACAACATTGTCATACTTTTCACCGTCATCGTTAAGCGCAGTCGTCGGATAAACTTTGCTATCAGCGAATGCAACCGCCGAAAGGCTCAACACGGTCGCAAGCGCCAGCACCAATGCAAGAATCTTTTTCATTGGTAAATTTCCTCCTTAGAATAGTTTTGATCAGTTTTCTCTCTATCGCCAAAGGGCGTCCTCCAACGCTCTTAAAGCCTTCAAATGGAGGAACGAACGGGTGTGGAGAGTCACCCGTTCGTTCAATTGGCTAGGTTCTAAAAATTAGGCCCAGATGCCGGTGTCCGGAATCGCTTTGCCGTCCTCGGCAGGAGCCTCGACATCACCGGCGTCGGTGGCGTAGGCTTTCTCAGCGATGATGTAGACGCCAAGCTCACGGGTCTTGGTCTGGAAGACATAGTCGCCATCGTCAGTCTCAATAGCCTTGAAGGAAGCGGTAACATCGTTGATGGAACCGTCATCACCGACCATGTAGATCACGACGTTCTCCGGCTCAACCCTCAGATCGTCCTCGTCGGAATCATAGTACGGGTTGTAGAGCTCGAGGGTCGCACGGCTGGTGGAAGCAATTTTGGTGTTGCCGCCGTTAGCGCCGGTGAAGTTGAAGATGAACGCGTCCTGGTCAGCGAAATACTCCGCATAGTCCGCATCTTCCCACTTGGTGGAGAGCTTCGGATAGAAGTACTTGCCGTCGTCGTCGCCAACAAATTTCAGGGTCGCGATGGTGTTGTTCTCATCTTCCCAGTTGATCTCGTTGTCTTCGTTCTTGGTGGGCTTCAGGACCACGCCGTCATCGCCGGCCATGTAATCCTGATCCGCGCCTTCTCCAACGTTGCCGATCCAGAACTTGAGCTCGACAGTGATCTTGTCGCCGGCCTGGAACTTATCAGCGCCGGAAGGAACGTCTTTATCCTTCGCGGTGAAGGTGACGGACGGAGAAACCTTGTACTCGGAATCAGTCGTGTTGTCGTTCAGTTCGACTTTGATGACGGTGTTACGCGGATCACCAAGAATGGACTTCTCAGCAATGGAGATCTTCTTGATCATCTTCGGATTGTCGTCGCCCTTGTCAAACTTCACTTTGAAGTTGTCCTTGTCCTCGAGGCCATTGCTGACCTTGACATAGACGGTCGAGCCGGGCTTTACGAGATCGGTAACCTCGTTCGCGGTATCGTAGTCAGCGACAATCGGAACGGTCGTAGTGGTCTCGGTATCAGTCGCCTTGATATAAGTGGTAACGGTCGCCTTCGGCTTCGCATCATTGGAAGCAGCGAAAGAAACCACACCGAGGGAAAGCACGATCGCAGCAGCCAGAACGACCGCCAGTAACTTTTTCATCGGTAAATCTCCTCCTAAATTCGTGATCTTTTGATTTTGTTTTTTCAGGGTCGCCTCTCCAGCCTTACCTGACAGTCAAATTATAGCCTGTGCCGTGAGAAGGAATCAATTGGCTTTGTAACCGTTTTGTAACTATTTTTGTAAATTGCACCAAACGGGCCTAAAATTTTGGCGTTTGGTACAGAAAATAACAATAAATATGCACAAACGGTGATGGAATTATGGAGATTGTGTGATAAATTTGTATCAACTTTGTGGAGAAAATTCCTCACAGCGTCACGGTGAAGGCGGTGCCCTCCGTTTCGCCGCTTTCCACGGTGATCTCGCCCCCGTGCAGCGCCACGATGCGGCGTGCCAGCGCCAGCCCGACCCCGTGTCCGGACTCCCCGCCGCCGTTGCCCGCGCGGTAAAAGGGCTCGAAAACGCGGGGCAGGTCGGCGGGCAGAATGGGCGCGCCCCCGTTGCGGATGACGAAGCGCACGCGGCCTTCCCGCGCGCACAGCGACGCTTCGATCGTCCCGCCTGCGGGGGAATACTTGACCGCGTTGTCCACGAGGTTGCCCCACACGTGCGCGAGCAGCGGGCCGTAGCCCCGCGCCTTCGCGTCTCCGAGCGAAAGGGCGAGCGTAAGCTCTTTTTCCCGCCAGAGGGGCTCGCGCGCGGTGAACGCACGGCGCACCTGCTCGGCGACGTCGACCGTCTCCGGGGGCTGCTCCGGGCGCCCGGCGTCCAGGCGGGAGAGTAGCAGCAGGCTGTCGGCCAGGCCTGCCATCTCCTCGACCTCGCTGCGGATAATCTGGGCGAATTCCCGGTTCTGCTCGGGGTGGAGGTTTTTTTCGAGCAGCTGGGCGTAGCCGCCGATCGTCGCCAGCGGCGCCTTGAGCTCGTGGAAGAACACCGGCAGCACGTCCCATTCGCGGGAGGCGTCCTCCTCCAGCCTGCGGGCGACCTCGTTGAAATCGCGGGTCAGCTCGCGGAGCTGCGCGCCCGCGGGGAAGCCGGGGACCCGCGCCCGCGCGGACAGGTCGCCCTCCAGGACGCGGCGGACCGCCTCGCCCAGGCGGACGAGCGGGCGGCAGACGCCCGCCAAAAAAACCGCCAGCAGGACGCATCCGGAGAGCAGGGCGCCCGCCAGGAAGGTCCAGGCCGGGTGGAACTCCGCCCAGCGCCCGGACAGCAGGCCGGCGGCCGCGCCGAAAAGGGCGGCCAGCGCCCCGGGGAGCAGCAGGGTCTTCCATCCGACGCGCTTCATCTTACCGCCGCCTTTATGACGCCTTTGTATCCCAGCCCCCGGATGGTGGAGATTTCAAAATCCTCCCGTCCGGCGAACCGGCTGCGCAGCCGGTTGATGTGGACATCCACCGTGCGGGGGCTGGTGTTGGTATCCGTTCCCCACAGCTCGTCCATCAGCTACTGCCGCGTGAAGATGCGGCCGGGATAGGAGAGCAGCAGGAAGAGCAGGTAAAATTCCTTCTGCGGCAGGGTGAGGGTCCCGCCGGGGTCGCGCACCTCGAGGCTGGAGTAGTCGAGGATGGTGTCCCCGACGCGCAGCTGGCGCGCGTTACTGATGTTGTAGCGCCGCAGGATCGCGCGGATGCGCAGGACGAGCTCCTCGAGGTCGACCGGCTTGACCATATAGTCGTCCGCCCCGCATTCAAAGAGGCGCTTCTTGTCCTCGAAGGCGGACCTAGAGGTCATCATGAGCACCGGCGTGGCAATATAGTGCTCACGCAGGGCGCGCAGGAGGCCCTGCCCGTCGAGGTTGGGCATGAGGATGTCGGCCACGATGAGGTCGACGCGCTTCTGGCCGATGATCGAAAGCGCCTCAAAGCCGTCCCGTGCGACGAGGGTGTCGAACCCCTCGCTGCGCAGGTAGATGTCTTCGAGCCTGCAGATTTTCCGGTCGTCGTCAACTATTAAAATTGTTGCCATCCGCGTACCCTCCCAGAAATCCAATATAACAGAAAAAGTGCGATTGTAAAGGACGTGGAAAGGGTTGGAAAGAAATATTACAGAACGTTCTTCTTATGTTAAATTATTCCTTTTGTGCGTTTACATTGAGTTGATATTTGATGCGAATAAGCGGGTTTCCGTTTATATTATGCAGGATTTTAGTCAATAAAAACCGGACGCCGAAAAGCCGGAAAAAACAAAAGAGCCGCCCCCAAAAGGGGCGGCTTTCCGGACGATGGGCAAGAGGGGAAGGCGGGCGCGCGGAATAAAATTCCGGCGGTCCCGGTCCTCTCATGCGGACTCATTTCAAATAGCTTTGCGGCTCGCGCAGGACCCGTTCGAGGTCCGTGAAGAGCAGGTGGCAGTGGTAGCCGTCCGCGGCCGCGTGGTGGACCTGGATGGTGAAGGGCATCAGCAGCTCCTCCCCCTGCCGCCGGTACTTTCCCCACACGAACATGGGCCGCAGGAAGGAGAGGTTCGACTTCATGTGGAAGGAGAGCCCGGTATAGGAAAACCACGGGACGCAGGAGAGCAGGACGGAATTTTCCCGGCTCACGGTGCGCGTCCCGTCGCGCGCGAAGCGCTCGAGATCGTCCGTCATGGCGGCGTAAAAATCCGAAAAATTCGGGCGGTAGGCGGTATTGAGGCTGTCCATGTTTTTGGTGCGTTCGTCGAGCACGGTGTATTCCGCGTGCACCTCGTCATAGTAGCCGGGCCGCCCCCCGCCGTCGAACCCCATCCGGAATTCCCTGTGGCGGTTGACCGCGTGCAGCACGGCCCAGGAAAAGGCCGGGTAGAACCGCAGCCCCCGCGCCCGGACGTGGGCGAGGAAGGGAGTGACGCAGAGGTCCCGCGTCACGCTGTAGCTGCAGTCGAGGTCGATAAAGTTCCGGAAGGTGTCCCTCCGCTCCCAGCGGTCGGGATCGATCGGGTGAAACATGCGCGCCTCCTTCAAAGTCCCTGCGGTCCGATGGCTTTCCTCTCGATTTTACCACAGGAGGGGGGCGGTTGGCTACCCGGAAATCCGTTCGCCGCCTAGCCGCCGATCTGCACCGTCAGGCCGGCGGCGCGGGCGGTTTCGGCGAGCAGCTCCATTTTTTCCTGCGGCGGGGGCAGCAGGTCGGGCAGCGGGTAGCGCCTGCCGAGACGGGCGTATTTGTCCTGCCCGAGCCGGTGGTAGGGCAGCAGGTGCAGCCGTGTGACCCCGGGCAGCGAGGCGGCGAACCGCGCGATCGCCGCGATCTCGGCGGGCGTGTCGTTGAAGGTGGGGACGACCGGCACGCGGATGATCAGCGCCTGTCCCGCCGCGGCGATCCGCCGGGCGTTTTCGAGCATCCGCTCGTTGCCCTGGGAGGTGAACCGGCGGTGCTTTGCGCTGTCCATGTGCTTGACGTCCATGAGGAAGAGGTCGAGCCAGGGCAGGATCTCCCGCTCGATCACGGAAAAATCCGCGAAGGCGGTAGATTCCAGCGCGGTGGTGATCCCCGACTCCTTGGCGATGCGCAGGAGCGCCCCCGCGAACTCCGGCTGGAGCAGCGACTCCCCGCCCGAGAGGGTGAGGCCCCCCTCCGACCGGCGGAAATAGGGCCAGTCCCGCAGGACCTCCTCCATGACCTCCCCGGCCTCGGCGTCCCGGCCGATGACCTTCGCCTTGCCGCCGACGGTCATCGTCTCGATTTCATGCGACTGGGACTCGGGGTTGCAGCACCACTGGCAGCGCAGGGCGCACCCCTTCAAAAAGACGATCGTCCGGATGCCGGGGCCGTCATGGATAGAATATTTCTGGATGTCGAAGATGCGTCCGGTCCGGCGGCGGCAGTCCGCGTCCATATCGGCGCCTCCTTTCGTCAAAACCCGTGGGTGGTGCGGCTGATGATGTCGTCCTGGAGCGACTTGGAGAGGGTGGTGAAGAGGGCGCTGTAGCCCGCCACCCGGACGACGAGGCTTTTATAGTTTTCGGGGTGGGCCTGCGCGTCGAGCAGCGTCTCGCGGCTGACGACGTTGAACTGCATGTGCATGCCCTTCTGGTCAAAGTAGCCGCGGATGAGGCTGGCGAACTTCTGGAGCCCCTCGATGCCGCTGAGGGCGGAGGGGTGGAACTTCTGGTTGAAGAGGGTGCCGTTGGAGGCGATCATGTGGTCGAGCCGCGCCGCCGAGTTGCAGGCCGCGGTCGGGCCGTGGGTGTCGCGCCCCTGGGCGGGGCCGACGCCGTCGGCGATCGGGGTGTTGGCAAGCCTGCCGTCGGGGGTGGCGCCCGTCTGGGAGCCGAGCGGCACGTTGGCGGAGACGGGGTAGAGCCCCGCCTGGAAGATGCCGCCGCGCGGGTTGCGGTAGTTTTGGAGCGGCCTGGTGTAGAGGTAGGCCACCTCGCGCGCAAAGGCGTCCACGGCGGGGACGTCGTTGCCGTATTTGGGAAGCTCGTCGATCCAGCCGAGCAGGCGGTCGTACCGTTCCTTCTCCGCCGGGGAAACCGGCTCCCGCCTGACCGCCTCGCAGATCGCGCGGATTTCCGCCTCGCCAACCGGCCGGCCGGCGGCGGCCATGCCGCCCGCCACCTGTGCCACGAGGTCCTCCGTCTCGCGGGCGCCGAGCCCGCGGCCGAAGTTTTTCCGGAGCGCCTCGCGGTACTCCCCGAGGGTGAGCTTATGCTCGTCGAAGACGAGCGTTTTGACCGCGAGCAGCGAGTCGGTGACGTTCGCGATGCCGAAGCCCTGCGGCCCGGTGAAGTTGTAGACCGCGCCGCCCTCCTGGAGGGATTTGCCCCGCGCGATGCAGTCGTCGATCATGCTCGACTGGAAGGGCAGCGGGCAGCGCTCGGCGTGGGCGCGGTCGATGGCGTTGTCCGCGTTGACCAGCAGACGGATGCAGTAGTCCATCTGCTTTTGGTAGGCGCCGTAGAACTCGTCGAAGGACCGCATCTCGGAGATCGGCTTGGTCTCCGCGCCGACCAGCTCGCCGCTCTCCCGGCCGCCCGAAAAGACGAGCTCGAGCGGGCGGCACATGTTGAAGAAGGCGGCGTCGTGCCAGCCGTCCGTCTTGCCCGCCTTCTGGGGCTCGACGCAGCCGATGATGTTGTAGGTGCGCGCGTCCGCGACGGAAAGCCCGCGGCTCATGAGGGCGGGGATGATCACCTCGTCGTTGTAGTAGGCGGGCAGGCCCACGCCGGTGCGGGTGAGCCTGGCGGCCTTGATGAGGAACTCGTTTGGGGTGCCGTTCCACACCCGCACCGAGAGGGAGGGCGCGGGCAGGCGCACGTGCATCGACGCCTCGATGCACATGAAGGAGAGGTCGTTGGTGACGTCGTTGCCCTCGGCGTCCTGGCCGCCGGCGATGAGGTTCTGGAAGAGGCTGTACCCGGCGAACCCCTCGGCGGAATCCCTGTCGCGGACCTTGTTGAGGTCGTTGAGCTTAACCCAGACGCAGTCGAGCAGCTCCTGGGCGGATTCCCGCGTGATCCTCCCGGCGTCGAGGTCGGCCTTATAGTAGGGATAGATGTACTGGTCGAACCGGCCGGGCGAGATCGAATGTCCGGAGGACTCCGTCTGCAGGAGCATCTGGACGAACCAGAAGGACTGGCACGCCTCATAAAAGGAGGAGGCGGGCTGTCCGGGCACCCGCGCGCAGACCTCCGAAATGCGCAGGAGCTCGGCGCGGCGCGCGGGGTCGGTCTCCCGCTCCGCGAGTTCGCGCGCGAGGACGGAGTAGCGCCGGCCGTACTCAGACGCGGCCTCGCAGCTCAGGATGACCGCCTCGAGGAAGCTGGAGCGGGAGGCGTAGTCGGGGTCGCCCAGCCCGCAGTTCGCGAGCGCCGCCGCCGCGCGGTCGCGGATGCCCGCGAAGCCGGTTTCCAGCACCTCCTCGTATTTGACGGTGAAGTGCCCGATGCCGTTATAGAAATAGTTGCCCGGGGTAAAGATGTTGTGCTTCATGGCCGTGAGCGTCTCGGGAGCCATGTAGGAGGTGGCCAGCTCGCTGGTCGTTTTGCCCTTCCAGTAGGGGAAGACCTCCCGCAGCCGCCGCTTGGTTTCCTCCGAAATGGAAAAGGGGTCGGCGGCGCGCGTCTCCACCGTGTCGAACTCCTTTTCGAGCCACTCCCACGAGTACTCGGGGAAGACCTGACAGCCGCGCGGGGCGATGCTGTTGCTTCCGACGATCAGCTCCTCCGGCCGGATGGTGATCGGCAGCTCCCGGCAGATTTTGAGGAACGCCTTGGCGCGCCGGAGGATGACCGGCTCCCCCTCCGTTTCGCGGTAGCTCTCGGTCAGCAGGACCGCCCGGTCCGCCTCGATCGCCGGCATCTTCGCGTACAGGTGGCTGATCAGCCGGTCGATGCGCGGGCTCTTTTCAATCTCGCCGTCATAAAATCGTCCCATAATCCCCATGCCGTCCTTTCTGGTCTGGTTCGCCTATCGTCTGCCGCTGCGCAGATGCGAGCAGCGGCGCTTTCTTCCAGTTCACATTTTATCAAAAGCCGCCTGCAAACGCCATCTTCGGCGGCGATCTTGATCAGAGGCAGGGTGTTTTCGCTTTGGCGATCAAAAATGATCGGATATGCGCATCGATTCTGGGAAGGGCCCAAAAAAACAGGCTTCCGGGCACGCCCGGAAGCCTGTTTTTTCTGTTCATCGATCTGCGCGCAGAGCGCAAAGGCGGTCAGCGGACCGGTTCGTAGTCGATTTGGGAGTCCTCGCCGGTGGCCTCCAGCTTGAAGATGACCGGGCGGAGCCCGTCGTTGCAGCTGCAGATGGCGACGCCCGGCTTGCGGATCCAGTCCCCGTAGTAGAATAGCCCCTCCCCGGCGCCGTGCGACAGCGCGAAGGCGTACTGGTAGACCGCCTTCCACGCCTCGTCGCACATGCCCTCCGGCTTTGCGTAATCCGCGTAGAAGACCTGGCCCTCCCGCATCATCGGGCAGGCCGTCAGCCCCTCGACGCCGTATTCGGCGGCGAGCTCCCTGTCAAGGGTCGTTTTGAGCACCGTGATCTTTACCTTTTTCATCGGGCAAAACCCCCGTCAAATTTCCGGGACGTGAGATCCTTATATAATAGTATTATAACACGGCCGCCCGCGGAAGAAAAGACGGGGCCTTTTGCCGGGAAGTCCTCGTCATTGGAAAGGCGAATAAAAAACGAAAGGCGCGCAAAGCGTGCCTTTCGTTTTTGGTACGCCCGATGCGATTCGAACGCACGGCCTTTAGAGTCGGAGTCTAACGCTCTATCCAGCTGAGCTACGGGCGCATATTGCGGCCGGTCCTGTGGGCCGCTGACGATTATTATACCAACAATTCTTGAAAAAAGCAATTCTTTTATGGATTTTTTCAAGAATTTCGGGCAATAATGAAACTGGCGGAAAAGACTGCCGAAAAATGTTTTCAACATGCGGATGTTGAAAAAGTGGAAAAATAGCCGGAGAGCGCGGGCGCGGGCCTGTGGAGAAATTGTGGAAAGAAATGTGCGGTAAATAAACCGTAAATTTCGAGAAAAATCCGCTTGACAGTTTGTCCATTCCATGCTAAACTAAAAGTCCCGCCTGAGGAAAACGCCCTTGCGGCGGGGAACCAGCACCTTGAAAAATGAACAACGAGAGAAGAGAAACGAGGAACCCGAAACGAAGGTTTTGGGGGAATCACCCTTGAAATGAATTTGAGTATCTCCGGATACAAAAGCGAAACCAGCAAAGGAAACTTTGCCGGGAGGACCTTTGAGAAGATTTGAAGCCGAAAGGCTTTAGATACCATAATCAAAGAGTTTGATCCTGGCTCAGGACGAACGCTGGCGGCGCGCCTAACACATGCAAGTCGAACGGAGTGTTTTCACGGAAGTTTTCGGATGGAAGTGGCTGCACTTAGTGGCGGACGGGTGAGTAACACGTGAGCAACCTGCCTTTCAGAGGGGGATAACAGTTGGAAACGACTGCTAATACCGCATAACATTCCTGTGTCACATGGCGTGGGAATCAAAGGAGCAATCCGCTGAAAGATGGGCTCGCGTCCGATTAGCCAGTTGGCGGGGTAACGGCCCACCAAAGCGACGATCGGTAGCCGGACTGAGAGGTTGAACGGCCACATTGGGACTGAGACACGGCCCAGACTCCTACGGGAGGCAGCAGTGGGGGATATTGCACAATGGGCGAAAGCCTGATGCAGCGACGCCGCGTGAGGGAAGACGGTCTTCGGATTGTAAACCTCTGTCTTAGGGGAAGAAAATGACGGTACCCTAAGAGGAAGCTCCGGCTAACTACGTGCCAGCAGCCGCGGTAATACGTAGGGAGCGAGCGTTGTCCGGAATTACTGGGTGTAAAGGGAGCGTAGGCGGGATGCCAAGTAGAATGTTAAATCCATCGGCTCAACTGGTGGCAGCGTTCTAAACTGGCGTTCTTGAGTGAGGTAGAGGCAGGCGGAATTCCTAGTGTAGCGGTGAAATGCGTAGATATTAGGAGGAACACCAGTGGCGAAGGCGGCCTGCTGGGCCTTAACTGACGCTGAGGCTCGAAAGCGTGGGGAGCAAACAGGATTAGATACCCTGGTAGTCCACGCCGTAAACGATGATTACTAGGTGTGGGGGGACTGACCCCTTCCGTGCCGCAGTTAACACAATAAGTAATCCACCTGGGGAGTACGGCCGCAAGGTTGAAACTCAAAGGAATTGACGGGGGC
>NZ_CABUCJ010000064.1 GCF_902490045.1 uncultured Anaerotruncus sp. | reverse complement strand
GCGCGGACATACTGGAGCTGGCTGAGGAAGACGGTGATCGTCTGGTTCGATTCCGTAAGCAGCGCCGCCGCGACGAGAAAGAGCAGGAACCGCCGGCCGCTCCACACCTCCCGCGCGGCCTCCCCGGCGCGTGCGCCAAATCCCGCGCTCCGCCGCGCGGGCGGCGGTACCTCGGGCAGGAAAAAGGTCAAAACCATCGCCGCCCCGTAGGAGAGGACGGTGAGAAAACCGGCCGCGCCGAAGTCGCCGCCGACCGCGGTGGAAAAGAGAAGCGACGCAGCGATCAGGCCGGCGGTCGCCGACGCCTCATAGGCGCCGAACGCCTTCTGGCTCTCCCCCTCCCCCGCCAGGGAAAAGAGGTAGGCGGAGTCGCAGCCGGAAAAGCCCGAGAGCACCACCGACAGCATCAGCCGTTCGAGCAGGAACCCCCCGAAGCCCGCCGCCCGCCAGAAGACGATTTTGGAGAGGAAGTAGATCACGTTGCAGACGATCAGCGTGCGCCGATAGCCGATCCGGTCGGCCACGCAGCCCCACGGGATTTCCAAAGCAATCAGGCAGACGAGGGAGATGCTCTCGATCAGCGTGATCTGGAAGACCGAGACGCCGCGCGCCTGCCGGTAAAGGGTCGCGATCGGGCCATAGAATACCATGCCCTGTAAAAACGCCGTCGCGCAGAACAGGGTAATCCCGGTTTTTCGATTCAATTTTGTTCCCTCCGGATTTCAGTTTGTTCGGTGAAATCCGGAAAATCAAATCGGACTGCTCATGGCTTTTGCTCCGTCCCGTTTCGTTCTCTTCCCAGTATCGCACAGTGACCCCCGAAATGCAATCAAAAAAGAACCGCGCCAAAGCATCCCCCCATAAAGTCGTATTTTTCCGCACATGGCATGGCCAGTTTTGACTGTGCCATGTGCCGCCGGTTTCGTTGGTGTCCGGTATGTCGATCCCGCCGGCGTTGAATCAGCTTTCAAATACTTTTTCCCATTTCAGTTCCCTTCTAGTTTTCGGAGTCCCTCCTGTGTATCCGTAAGGTGGAAAATCAGCCGTGAAAACAGGAGTTCCCAAGCGCTCGAGATTATGATAGAATGAAAACAAAAAATGACAATCTGGATTTCGAGGTGTTTATAATGAACTGTCCCAAATGTGGAAGGGCTATGCAATCTGGTTTTTTACAGGCGGGAAACATCATGGCTTTCAATAAACAAAAACACAAAATATCATTAAATCCAAAGGACGCAGAAGATGTTATGATCGCGCAAAAAGCTTTTACCGGCACAGACTTTCATGGTTTTATCTGTAAGGACTGTGGACTTGTCGTTTTTGATTACAAGAACAATATGACCCGGTTATAGCTTTCTGCTTGTCCGGCGGATTGAGGGGGAAAATATTCCCACGGTGAAGAGAAATCGCTGAAAAGTGGAGGGATCCTTATGGGAAGGACGCTCCTTACGTTTTTACCAGCAAAAAGAGCGGCTATCGACTCCCGTCGATAGCCGCTCTTTTGTTATCACGTTCCGTTTGCCGGCGTCCCAATCTGAAACCGCCTTAATGCTTCTTTATTGAGCGTCAGCCAAAGCGCGGTTCTTTTTATTCGCGTTCTCTTAGAGCTCGGGGCCGTTCTGGTCCGCGCCGTCCGACGGGGCCTGGGGCGCCGACAGGGCTGCGGCCGACTGCTTGTTCCAGTAGGCGCCCAGCGTGTACAGGACCGGCAGCACGAGGCCGACCAGGGCGGAGAAGACGTTCCCGTCGCCTCCGAAGGAGCTGATCAGGCTGAACGCGGCGAGCACGATCAGGATGATGCCGAGTACGAAGCAGACCTGCGCCTTCTCGGGCTTGGCGCAGTTTTTGACGCCAATGATGCCGACGATCAGGCTGAATACGCTGGAAGCGATCAGGACCACGCCCGCGATCGCCGCGACCGCGCCGACCCCGGCGCCCATCATGTCGCCGCCGGCCGCGATCATGCCGCCGCCCACCAGCGCGAGCAGCCCCAGCAGGATGCTGATGCCGGAAAAGATGATGTACAGAATGCTGACCACTTTCAACATGGTTTTGCCTTTTGGTGCCATAAAATTGTCCTCCTCACGATATATCGTGCGCTTTTCCCCGCTGATGCGGCGATGCGCACTTTGCCATTATTATAAGGGAATTCCCGTTTCCTGTCAATCAAAGCGCGGTCAAAAACGGCCGATCGTTCTTTCCGGAGCCGGCCTCAGGAGATCTCCGCCAGAAGCGCCGCCAACGCCTCCTCCACGCTCGCGCAGCGGCAGGGGAACCGTTCCAGCAGCGCCGGGTCAGCGGTGTCCATCAGGCAGGGGCGGCCGACCGCCTCGAGCATCTCCACGTCGTTGAAGTTGTCCCCGAAGGCCATCATCTCGTCCCTCCCGATTCCCAGCCGCCGGGCGGCCGCCTCGATCGCCATCCCCTTGTCGGCCACCGTGAAGTCGATCCACGCCGGGCCCGACACAGCGGCCGTCACGACGCTTCCCCACCTTTCGATGAACGCCGGGGCGACGCGCGGCGCGCCGTCCCCGTGGACGTAGGCGGAAACCTTCAGGAACTCTTCATCCACCGAGAAGAGGTCGTCCACGATCGTGACGGTGTTTTTCATCGTGTAGACGACAAAATCGGAGTAACTCCTGCGGCGCGGGCAGAGGTAGGAGGTCTCCCGCCCCGAGAGCAGCACCTCGCAGTCGTCGTGCGAGAGGATGTCCCGCATGAGCGCCTCCCCCGTCTCCCGTTCGAGCGGGATGGTGGAGAGCGCCGCGCCATGGCGCATCGTGAGCGCGCCGTTTTCGCAGATGAAGAGCAGCTCGTTCCAGCGGGGCGCAAACAGCCGCCGCAGGTTGGGGTACTGCCGCCCGCTCGCGGGCGCGAAAAGGATCCCCCGGTCCAGCAGCTTCCCGATCAGCCGCAGAGCCTCGGGCGTCAGGGCCTGCGCCCCGTTTTTCAGGAGCGTCCCGTCCAGATCGCTCGCAACCAGCTTGATCATCACAACTCCCCCGTTCCCGGCCTCGTCCGGCCGGGTCCAGTGTAACACGGCGGGAGCCCCCTTGCCAAGGGGCTCCCGCCATTTCTCCGCGCCCGCCGCCGCTTTCTCCGTCCCAGACGGTTTTTTCGGGGCGCGCCGCTTGTATTTTGTTGAAAATACCCCTATAATGATGGAAGAAACCGGAAGGGGGCGGACGGAGATGATTGAACGGATTGTGGGCGTGGTCTCCTCGTTTATGCAGGGCGCCGTGCAGGAAAAGGTCGGGGAGCTTGTCCGGGACAAGCTCGACGAACGCGCGCTGGAGCGGCTGTACGGCGCGCTGGACGCGGCCATCGAGCGCCGGTGCGCCGACGGGGCGGAAGCGGAGGCCGTGCGGGACGCGGCGGACAAGCTGACCTACGAATACACCGGCGCCCGGATTCTCCCCGACGGCTGGCGCGCCGAACTGACCGACCGGTTCTACCGGGAGCATCCCGACATTCCCCGCAGCGACCGGCTCGACGATCTCTTTACCGACTGCTATGTGTGGCTGGACAAGTACCTGTCGGAACAGCTGAGCCAGGAGGCGCGCCTTTCGCTGCTGGTGACCCGGCAGGATGGCCGGCACAACACCGACTCCCTGCGCGAGCGGATCGACCAGGCGGAAGGCAATCTGAAAGAACTGCTGCAAAGCGGAAGGGGGATTCCCATGCTCTGTGTCTGCAGGGAGCGGCCCGTGCGCTGCGAGGTGTGGGACAGCGAATACGACGACGTCGACCTCTTCAGCGGGGACACCGTCTTCTGCTCCGGGAAGGTGGGAGAAAACACCCGCAAGCTCACCCTGACGCTCAAAAACCCCGGGCAGCTCCCGATCACCCGGCTCGCCCTCTCCGACTTCATGATCGGCATCGTTACCGACGTACAGTATGGGAACAGCTATTACGAGTCCGCGCAGATTTTCCAATATAAGGGCGAGCGGAGCGTCCGCAACCTCATCTTCCCCGGCGAGAGCTTCGATTTGAGCATCGTCTTCGACGACGAGCTCGCGTACGGGTTGGAAAACCAGGACTACCTCTACGTCTCCTTCGCGGCCAGCGCCCTCTGCGTGGAGGGGGAGGAGCCCGCCCGCTACCACTACGACCTCTTCTGCGACCGGCGGGACGCGCCCGCCGACGGCGAGCCCTCCTACGCCGGGACCTACGGCATCCGCGTGCTCCGGCAGAGCTGAAAAAACTAGACAAAGAGGCCCGGCGGCCATGGCCGCCGGGCCTCTTCGCGTTTGTCAGTATTTGCGGCCGCGCAGCTCCCCCCGGGGCGTCTCGGCGGTAAACACCCGCTCGTCGGTGATGATCCGCAGCGGCGGTTCCTTGCCGCTCATCAGGTCGGTCACCGCCTTCATGAGCTGCGGCCCGAGCAGCGGGCTGCACTCGACCACGCAGTTGAGCCTGCCCTCCTCGAGCGCCCGGACCGCCTCCCTCGTGCCGTCCACCGAGATGATCTTGACGTCCCTGCCCGGCTGGATGCCCGCCGCCTCCAGCGCGTCGATCGCGCCGAGCGCCATGTCGTCGTTGTGGGAATAGATCACGTCGATGTCCCACGCGTGCTCCCGCAGATATCCCTCGACGACGAGCCTTCCCCCCTCCCGGGTGAAATCGCCGCCCGCGGAGTAGACGATCGAATAGGCGGGATGCTCGGCCAGAAGCATCTCAAAGCCCCGCTTGCGCTCGATGGTCGGGGTGGCCCCCTCGGTCCCCTGGATTTCAAGGATGCGCACCGGATGCCTGTCCGCGGGCACGTTTTCCGCCGTCCAGCGCATGGCGCGGCGGCCCTCCTCGATGAAGTCCGCGCCGATGAAGGTCATGAAGAGATCGTCCTCCGCCACCGAGATCTTCCGGTCGGAGAGCAGCACGGGGATGCCCGCGCCGCGCGCCTCCATGAGCACCTCGTCCCAGCCGCTGTCGACGATGGGGGAGATGACGATCACATCCATCCTCTGCCGGATGAACTCCCGCACCGCCTCGAGCTGGGCCTGCTGGTCGTTGTCCGCGTCGATGGCGGTCAGGTCGATGCCGAACTCCCGCGCCGCGTCCCGGATCGACTGGTTGTTCGCCAGCCGCCAGCCGCTCTCGGTGCCCACCTGCGCGTAGCCCACGCGGATCGGGCGGTCGACCGGCCGGGTCGCGCGATCGAGCTGGCGCTCGTAGCTGTCCACATTTTCCCGCGTGATCGCGTGGCTGCGCAGGATGACCTGCTTGGGCACGCCGCTCACCTCTCCCAGGATGTCGAGCGAAAACTGGATCGCCTCCCTGCCGCCGGTCGGGCAGGTGATCGTCTCGTCGATCCTGCCGCCGCGGATGAGCTCCAGCCCGCCGTCCGGACCGGTGAAGCCGTCGATGCCGACGATCTTGACATCGTCGCAGCCGAGCCGGTGGGCGGCCTTATAGGCGCCGAGCGCCATATAGTCGTTGTGCGCGAAGATCACGTCGAACTCCCGGAGCCGCTCGCCGTAGGCGCTCACCAGGTCCTCCGCCGCGTCGCGCGACTCGTTCTCCACCGTGACCGACTCGATCTCGATGAGCGGGAAGAGGGAGGTGACCGAGCGGAAGCCGCCGCTGCGCGCGGCGCTCGCCTGCGAATGGGTCCCGCCCTTGAGCTCGAGCACCTTCGCCGCCGAACCCCGCGCGAGCCGGACGGCGGCCTCCCCCGCCTGCTTGCCGATCAGGTCGTTGTCCGGCCCGATGAAGAGGGAGTAGTCGTATCCCTCCACCACACGGTCGAGCACGATGACGGGGATCTTCTGGTAGACCTCGCTGACCACCGGCGTGATCCGCTCGACGTCGTGGGGCGAGACGATCAGCAGGTCAATGCCGTAGCCGAGCAGGCGCTGGATGTCCTCGACCTGTTTTTCGCCGTCCGAGGTCGCGTCGGTAACGACCAGCCGGATTTCCGGGTGCTTGGCCGCCTCCTCCTGCAGCTCGCGGGTCAGCACCAGCCGCCACGGCTCGCGCATGTTCGCCTGCGAGACGCCGATGACATACCGGATCTGCCCCTTCTCCGGGCCCGCCTGGCAGCCTGCGGGCAGCAGGAACAGGGCGGCGCAGAGCAGCGCCGCCGTCAGCCGCCGGAATCCCCTTCTCATATGGCCGCCCCCTTCCTTTTTGTCACCGCGCGGCGCCGCCCCTCCGGTACTCCATCGGAGAGACGCCGAGCACCCTTTTGAAGGCGCTGCTGAAATAGTGCTGGCTCGAATAGCCCACCCGTTCGGCGATCTCATACATCTTGAGCTCCCCGTCCGCGAGCAGCTCGACCGCCCGCCGGATGCACACCCGCGAGAGGTAGTCGACGAAGGTGACCCCCGCCTCGTGCCGGAAAAGGCGGCTCAGGTGCTGGGGAGAGAGGTGCAGGAACTCCGCCGCCCCCTGGAGCGAGAGCCCGGGGTCGGAAAAGCGCTCCTCGATGTAGCGCCGCGCCTCCAGCACCGCCTGCGGGCATTTCTCCCGCTGCCCGAGCTGTTCCATCGCGTCGTCGTACGCCTCGGGCAGGTCCGCCGGACGGCCGCACGGCGCCTGCGCCAGCACCGCCTGCGCGGGCAGGTGCTCCTCCAGCAGCTCCCGCAGCTCCCGGGCGGTGGCGCTCCAGCGCGCGGCGGGCAGGCGGGAGGAGATCACCACGAGGTCCCCGTTCGCGTTCTTGCAGGAGGTCACCGGGCCCAGCGGCTCGAAGAGCTCCCGCGCGATGTTCTCCGCCGCGTAATAGAGCAGGTTCTCGTCCCACTCCTGCCCCACCGCCGTCCTGCCCTCGCTCACCGAGAGGTGCGCGACCGTGACGCCGCAGGGCTCGGAGATGGAGACGCCGAGGTATTCGAGCTGCTCGGCCGCCTCCGGCTCGCTGTACCGCCCCCCGAGCCAGTCGTCGAGGAAGGACGCAACGAGCGAGGAGCGGTTCTTTTCAAGCTGCATGCGCGCCCAGTCGAGGTATTTGACCTGTTTGCGGTTGGTCTGGAGCTGCTGCTTGGCGCGTCCGACCGCGTCGTAAAACGCGTCCTCCATCACCGGCTTGAGCAGGTAATCGAACACCCCCAGCCGCAGCGCCCGCTGCGCGTAGGCAAAATCGTCGTAGCCGGTGATGACGATGATCACCGCGCCCCGCAGCACCCCTTCCAGCCGCTCGATGAATTCCAGCCCGTTCAGGAAGGGCATGTTGATGTCGACCAGCAGCAGATCGGGCAGGTGCCCGGCGGCCAGCTCGAGCGCCTGTTCCCCGTCCTCCGCCAGCACGGCGGCCTCAAAGTCCGGATCCTTTGCAAGCAGCCGCGAAAGGCCGCTCCGGATGATCTCCTCATCATCCGCGATCAATGCCTTATACATGGAAAACCTCCCGGTTGATCAATTCCGCCCGGGCGGGCAGCGCGACCGTCACCGTCGTGCCCTCCCCCGGCGTGCTCTCCAGCGATATCCCGTAGCGGTCCCCGTAGCACAGCCGGATGCGTTCCGCGATGTAGAAGAGCCCAAAGCTCGTCTTCTCCATCTCGTCGGGCGGCTTATCGAGCTGTTCCCGCAGCGCGGCGAGGCG
This sequence comes from uncultured Anaerotruncus sp., assembly GCF_902490045.1. GTDB lineage: Bacteria > Bacillota > Clostridia > Oscillospirales > Ruminococcaceae > Anaerotruncus. The sequence goes on along the minus strand of NZ_CABUCJ010000064.1, from coordinate 6,277 downwards.
TTCGGGCGGCATGCCCGCGCCGTCGTCCCGCACGGTGATGCGAAGCTCCTCCCCCGACAGCCGCCCCGAAACGGTGATCGTGCCGCCGCCCCGCTTCTGCTTGATGCCGTGGTAGATGGCGTTTTCGACGAGGGGCTGCAAAATCAGCTTGGGCACGAGGCAGCCCGAAAGCTCGGCAGGGACATCGACCGCGTAGCTGAGCTTGTCCTTGTAGCGGATTTTCTGGATATAGAGGTAGTTGGAGACGTGGGTGGTCTCCTCCTGCAGGCTGATGAAGTCCTTGCCGTGGGAGAGGCCGATGCGGAACATGCTCGTGAGCGCGTCGACCAGCTTTACGATGTCATCGGCGCCGTAGTCGCGCGCCATCCAGCTGATCGTGTCGAGGGTGTTGTAGAGGAAATGGGGCTTGATCTGCTCCTGCAGACTCTTGAGCTCTGCGTCCCGCTTGCTCTGCTGCTCCTCGTACACCTGGTGGATCAGGTGGTCGATGCGGTGGATCATGTGGTTGAAGCTGTGGCCGAGGTCGCCGATCTCGTCGCTGTAGAGGCTGTTGAACCGCACGGACAGGTCGCCCGACTCCGCCTGCTTCATGAGCTTCTGGAGCTTGGAGATCGGCTTGGTGACCGAGTTGGCGAGCTGGAGCGACACGAAGAGCACCAGCGCGCCCGTCCCGACGATGCAGAGGATGAGCACATAGACGATCGTGTTGATGCCGCCCATGACCTCGTCGAGGGAGAAGACGCCCACCGTCTTCCAGCCGGTAAAATCGCTCTGCTCATAGCGGATCTGGTAACGCCCTCCCGCGATCTGCGCGGTCACCGGGACGCCCGCGTCCCCGTCGAGCCAGGCGGGGTCGACGCGGTAGACGATCTCGTTCACGGGGGTGAAGACCATGTTGTCGTCCGAGTCGACGACAAAGACGAACCCCTTCTCCCCGATCGTCACGTTTTTGATCGAGTCGGTGATGATCTCATGGCTCACGTCAAAGAGGATGACCCCGCGCACCTGCCCCGTCCTGCGGTCCTTGACCGCCTTGGCCAGCGAAAAGACGTTGTCCGCGCTGTAATCCTGCTTGGTGACGATGTTGCGCCCCGTGGTGCTGCCCACCAGCACCACCCGGTCAGGCTCGGTCGTCGCCAGCCGGTACCAGTTTTCGCTCGTGAAGGGGTCGCGGGAGATGCGGCTCATCCCCGTGCTCACGCTGTCGTCCTGCTCGGTGGCGATCAGGATGCCCGCGATCTCGGGATGGGAGCGTGCGATGTCGCTGAGGGTGCTCGAGACGGGCGTCTGCATCCGCTCCCACGCCGCCGCGTCCTCGAGCATCCCGCTGCGCTGGAGCATGCAGGTCAGGTAGTCGGCCATCTTGTCGATCGTGCTGATGTACATATCGATCGAGTTGCTCACCTGTCCGGTGATCTGGGCGGTGTGGGACATCGTCGTCCGGCGCGCCTGCGACAGGAAGACCCCTGCGCTGACCGCGGCGAAGATGACCAGGGGGATGAGCGCCATGAAGACGTAGGTGATCGCCATCTTGTTGCGGAACCGGTTGTTCTGGAAGAGTTCCCACAGCTTCCTCATCGCGCGCCCCCCTTTCCCGTTTTCCGGACTTTTCCATTATAGCGGAAAAACCGCCTGCGCGGCATGTCCAATATAACCAAGATTGTCCGGCCGCTTTTGTCAAAGCGGCCGGACAGCGGGCGGCGCCCGCGCGCTACCCTTTGTTTTTGAGTTTTTCCGCCCGGATGGCGATGATCCGCTGGATGACGATGAAGACGCAGAGCAGCGCCGCGATCGTGACCTTGGTCCACCAGGTGTTGAGGTTCTGGTAGGTGACGATCGTCTGGATGACGCCCTGGATGAGCACGCCGAACATCGTGCCGATCACGGTGCCGACGCCGCCGGTGAGCAGCGTGCCGCCGATGACCGCCGAGGAGATCGCGTCGAGCTCGAGGCCCATGTTCTGGAGGGAGTAGCCCGCCAGCGTGTAGAAGCTGAACACCACGCCGGCCAGCGCCGCGCAGAATCCGCTGATCGCGTAGACGGAGATCTTGGTGCGCGCCACCGGAAGCCCCATGAGCACCGCCGACTGCTCGCCGCCGCCGACCGCGTAGACCCCGCGGCCGAACCTGGTGTACCTGAGCACGTAGTAGGCTAGCGCGACCACCGCCAGCGCGATGAACACATAGTAGTAGAGCTTCGCCTTGCCGAAGGCGACCTTGCCCAGCGCCATGCTCTTGTAAAAGCCGTCAGAGATGGGGATCGACTCGGTGCTGATGACCGCGCACAGCCCGCGCATGAAGAACTGCCCCGCGAGGGTAACGATGAAGGGCTGCAAATCGTAGCTGTGGATGAGGAAGCCCATCAGCGCGCCGACGCCCAGCCCGATGAGCAGCACCAGCGGGATGACCACGAAGGCGGGCACCCCCAGCCGCAGCAGGAAGGCGGAGAAGACGCAGGTGAACGCGAGGGTGGACGCGACCGAGATGTCGATGCCGCCGGTCAGCAGCACGAAGGTGATGCCGACCGAGACGATGATGAGGTAGGCGTTGTCGTTGAAGAGGTTTAAGAAGGTGGAGAGGGAGAGGAAACGGTCGTACTTGACCGACCCCGCCGCGAACAGTCCCACGAAGAGGATGACGGTGATGAAGAGGGAGACGTTTTTGATCCCGCCCCTGCGCCTGGTTTTTTCCAGTGTGCTCATGCCGCGCTCACCGCCTTCCGGGAGGTCAGCCGGGCCGCGACGGCAGCCTTGAACTTCTTCGACTGCGCCAGGCAGATCGCGACGACGATGAGGGCCTTGACCACCTGCGTCACCTCGGGGGCGACGCCCATCGCGTAGACCGAGGTGGTGATCGACTGGATGATCAGCGCGCCGACGATCGAGGCGGGGATCGAGAACCGCCCGCCCGCGAGGGAGGTGCCGCCGATCGCGACCGCGAGGATCGCGTCCATCTCGATCATCAGGCCGGCGTTGTTGCAGTCGGCGCCCTTGATGCCCGCCGACTCGATGAGGCCCGCGATGGCCGCCATCGCGCCGCAGAAGGTGTAGATGACCAGCTTCACCCGGTCGACGTTGATGCCCGCGAACCGGCTCGACACCGAATTGCAGCCGGTCGACTCGACAAAGAGCCCGAACGCGGTCTTCTTGGTGAAGAGCATGATCAGCAGCACGAAGAACCCGACGATGAAGAGGGGGAAGGGCAGCCCGAGGATGTAGCCGCCGTTGATGAAGTAGTAGGCGTCCGAATTGACGGTGACGATCTTGCCGTCGGTGATGAGCTGTGCGATGCCGCGCCCCGCCACCATGAGGATCATCGTGGCGACGATCGGCTGGATTTTGATCTTGGAGACGAGCAGCCCGTTCCACGCGCCGCAGAGGATCCCCGCGAGCACCGCGATGAGCACCGCGGCCGTGACGCTGCCGCCGAGCGACGACAGGATGCGCCCGTCGACGACCGAGCAGGCGATCGCGCCCGAGATCGCCATGACCGATCCGACCGAGATGTCGGTGCCGCCGGTGGCGAGCACCATCGTCATGCCGGTGGCGAGCAGCATGAGCTTGGAGCCGTTGCGCAGGATGTCGATCAGCCTGCCGTAGAGGTGGCCGTCGACGATCCGCATCTGGAAGAAGGCGCCGCCCGACACGACGCCGTTGACGAGCAGAATGGCGAGCAGCACCATCAGCGGCCAGAAAGACTGGCACCTGGTGAGCTTTTTAAGCCGGCTGTTCATTCTGCGCACCTCCCGCAATCAGATTCATGATGGCCGCCTCGGAGATTTCCTCCCCGGAAAGCTCCGCGACCTTCACCTTGTCCCGCAGCACCGCCATGCGGTTGCAGCAGCGCAGCATCTCGTCGATCTCCGACGAGATGAAGATGAGCGCCATGCCCTCCTCGGCCAGCTGGATGACAATCTTCTGGATCTCCGCCTTGGTGCCGATGTCGATGCCGCGCGTCGGCTCGTCGAGCATCAGCAGGTCGGGGTTGGTGGCCAGCCAGCGGGCGAGGATGACCTTCTGCTGGTTGCCGCCCGAAAGGTTGCGGATGAGCTGGTCCTGCGAGGGGGTCTTGATCGCGAGCTTTTCGATGTACTCGTCCGCGATCTTCTCCGCCTCCGCGCGGGAGATCGCCCGCAGCATCCCCCGCTTGGTCTGGAGGGCGAGGACGATGTTTTCCCTGATGGTCAGGTCGCCCACGATCCCCTCCGTCTTGCGGTTTTCGGGGCAGAAGGCGAACCCGCTGCGGATCGCCGCGAGGGTGCCGCGCAGGTCCGTCTTGCCGCCGCGCACCTCGACCTCCCCCCGCTCCATCCGGTCGACGCCGAAGATGAGCCGGACGGTCTCACTGCGCCCCGAGCCGAGCAGCCCGGACAGCCCGAGCACCTCGCCCCGGCGGATTTCGAGGTTCACGTCCGATATCGAGGCGGAGCCCGCCCCGCGCAGCTCCACGAGCACCTCGCCCATCCGCTCCTCGCCGCCCTTCACGCCGGCGCTGCCCTCGAGCTCGGCGTACTCCTTGCCGATCATCTTGCCGACCAGCTGAACCCGCGGCAGCTCGGCGGTCGCGTAGGTGCCGACATATTCGCCGTTCCGGAGCACGGTGATCGTGTCGGTGACCTCGTAGACCTGGTCGAGGAAGTGGGTGACGAAGATGATCCCCATCCCCTGGTCCCGGAGCATCCGCATGATCTCGAAGAGCTTTTTCACCTCGACCGCCGTGAGGCTCGAGGTCGGCTCGTCGAGGATGAGCACCCGGGCCGAAATGTCGACGGCGCGCGCGATGGCGACCATCTGCTGCACCGCGACCGAGTAGGCGTCGAGGTTCTGGGTGACGTCGATCTCCAGATTGAACCGCCCGAGCAGCTCCGCCGCCCGCCGGTTGATGGTTTTCCAGTCGATGCGCCCCGCCCTGCGGGGCTCCCGGCCGATATAGATATTCTCCGCCACCGACAGGTTGGGGCAGAGATTGACCTCCTGATACACCGTGCTGATACCGGTTTCCTGCGCCTCCTGCGGGGTCCTGGGGAAGATCTCCTTCCCCTCCAGCCAGACGGTCCCGCTGTCGCGCTGTTCCACACCGGTCAGCACCTTGATCAGCGTGGATTTGCCCGCGCCGTTTTCGCCGAGCAGCGCGTGAATCTCCCCCGCGCGCAGGGAAAACTGCACGTCGTCCAGCGCCACGACCGCCGGGAACCGCTTGGAGATATGCTCCATGCGCAGGAGCAGCTTTTCCGCATCCATCGCCGTATCCTCCTCTCGCTATTCCTGCATGACTGTCGAAATCCGCTCCGACCCAGCGCCGGAGCGGATTTCGACGTTTCTATTCGTGTTGGGAAGAAAGAATGAAAAGGCTTGGATCAGTAGACGCGGTTCGGCAGATCCTCGGCCGCGGTTTCGGCGCGGTAGACGCCCTCTTCGGATTTGATCCACTTCTCAACCGTCTCGCCGGCCTTGAGCTTGGCGCAGGTCTCGAAAAACTGGGGTCCGAGCAGCGGGTTGCACTCGACGGTGACGTTTGCCTCGCCGGCGGCCATCGCCTCAAAGATGCCCTTGACGCCGTCGCAGGAGACGGTCTTGATGTCGACGCCCGGCTTCAGTCCGGCTTCCTTGATCGCTTCGATCGCGCCGAGCATCATGTCGTCGTTGTGGGCGAAGACGCCGTTGATCTCGCTGCCGTAGGTCTTCAGGAAGGACTCCATGACCTCTTTGCCCTTGGCGCGGGTAAAGTCGCCGGTCTGGGAGGCAAGGATTTCGATGTCGGGATATTTGGCCGCGATCTGGTCGTCAAAGCCCTTCTTGCGGTCGTTGGCCGCGGAAGCGCCCACGGTGCCCTCAAGCTCAACGATCTTGCCCTTGTTGTCGAGCAGGCGGGCCATCTCGTCCGCGCCGTCGTTGCCCTCTTTGATGAAGTCGGAGCCGATGAAGGTCGCATAGAGGTCCTCGGGAACGTCAGCCTTGCGGTCGACGAGCACCACCGGGATGCCGGCCTCCTTGGCCTCGGTGAAAACCGCGTCCCAGCCGGTCTCCACGACAGGGGCGAGCCCGATGACGTCGACGCCCATGTCGATGAACGACTTGATCGCCTTGATCTGGTTTTCCTGCTTCTGCTGCGCGTCCGCGAACTTCAGATCGATCGTGTCGATGTTCTGGCCCGCGTAGAACTGGATGGACTGGGTCTCGGCGTCACGCCAGCCGGACTCCTGTCCGATCTGCGCGAACCCGACGACGAGCTTGTCGTTGGCGGGCTTGGGGGCGGGTTCCGCGGGAGCGGGGGCCGCG
>NZ_CABUCJ010000063.1 GCF_902490045.1 uncultured Anaerotruncus sp. | reverse complement strand
CCGGCAGGTAATCGTCGTCACACATCTGGCGCAGGTCGCCGCCTATGCGCAGCACCACCTGCTCATTTCAAAGTCGGCCCGCAACGACCGCACCTTCACGTCGATCACCCCGCTCGAGGGAGAGGAGCGGGTGCGGGAGCTCGCGCGCATCACCGGCGGCGAAACCCTCAGCGAGATCGCGCTGGAACATGCCCGCGAGATGCTTCGGGAGGCGGACGGAGCCTTCCGGTAGGGGTTGTGCTTTGTGCTTTTGCATGCTATACTGGTAAAAATCCGCCCAGCGGATGGTAATAAAGAAATTAAAACAAGGGGAAAGATCGATGACAGTATTTGAAGAATTAACCCGACGCGGCCTGATCGCGCAGATGACCCACCCGGAAAAGATCGAGGAGCTTCTGAATAACGAGAAGGTCACCTTCTATATCGGGTTCGACGCGACTGCGGACAGCCTCCATGTCGGCCACTTTCTTCAGTTGGTTGTAATGCGCCGCCTCCAGCTCGCGGGACACCGCCCGATCGCGCTGCTCGGCACGGGAACCACCCTCATCGGGGACCCGACCGGGCGCACCGACATGCGCAAAATGCTCACGCCGGATGCGATCAACTATAACGCCGAGTGCTTCAAGCGCCAGATGGAGAAGTTCATCGACTTTTCCGACGATCGGGCGCTCATGCTCCGCAACGGCGACTGGCTCTGCAAGCTCAACTACATAGAGCTGCTCCGCGACGTGGGCGTCTATTTCTCGGTCAACCAGATGCTCACGATGGACAGCGTCAAGACCCGCCTGGAGCGCGGGCTCTCCTTCCTCGAATTCAACTATATGATCATGCAGAGCTATGACTTTTTAAAGCTGCACCGCGACTACGGCTGCATGATGGAGCTGGGCGGCAACGACCAGTGGGCGAATATCCTCGGCGGCATCGACCTGACCCGCCGCGTCACGGGCGACGAGGTCTACGGCATGACCTTCACGCTGCTCACCACCAAGGAGGGCAAGAAGATGGGCAAGACGGAGAACGGCGCCGTCTGGCTCGACCCGGAGAAGACCTCCCCCTACGAGTTTTTCCAGTACTGGCGCAACGTCGCGGACGCCGACGTCGTCAACTGCCTCAAGCTGCTCACCTTCCTGCCGATTGAGGAGATCGAGGCGATGGAAAAATGGGAGGGCAGCCAGCTCAACCAGGCCAAGGAGACGCTCGCCTTTGAACTGACCAGGATGGTGCACGGCCAGCAGGAGGCCGACAAGGCGCTGGCCGCCGCACGCGCCCTCTTCGGTGCGGGCAGCCAGAGCGACGACATGCCCACGACCACCCTTTCGGCCGCGGATTTTGCCGGCGGGAAGATTTCGGTGGCGGATCTGCTCGTCAAATCCGGGCTCGCGCCCTCCAAGGGGGAGGCAAAGCGCCTCATCCAGCAGGGCGGCGTGTCCGTAGATGATGAAAAGGTTGGAGACTTTACGGCGGAAGTTGGTACGGATGCCTTTGAGAAAGGCCATGTGATCCTCAAAAAGGGCAAAAAAATCTACCACAAGGTCCTGCTGGGCTGAGCCCCGGCGCGCTGGGAGGCGGCGAGATGAAGGAATCCCTTTCCCGCACGAAATATCTCTCGATGCTGGGGCTGCTGGCCGCAATGGAGATCGTGCTGACCCTCACGCCGCTCGGGTTCATTCCGCTCGGCGTGACCAAGGCGACGACCCTGCACATCCCGGTCATCCTCGGCGGCGTGCTGATGGGGCCGCTCGCGGGAGGCATCCTGGGCGGCGTGTTCGGGATGCTCAGCGTGATCACCAACACCTTCCAGCCGACGATCACCTCCTTTGTGTTCACGCCCTTCTATTCGCTCACCCCCGAATACAGCGGGAACCTGTGGAGCCTCGTCATCGCGATCCTGCCCCGGGTGCTGATCGGCGTCTTTTCCGCGTGGGTCTTCCGCCTGCTTCGGCGGGCCTTCAAAGGGGACACAGCCGCGTTCCTCGGCGCGGGAATCGTCGGGGCAATCACCAATACCGGACTTGTGATGGGCGGCATCTACCTCTTTTTCGGCCCGAGCTATGCAGCCGCCAAGGGGATCGCGCGGACCGCGCTGCTCGGCGTGATCATGGGCGTCATCGGGCTCAACGGCGTGCTTGAGGCGGCGGTTGCCGCGGTGCTGACCGTCGCGCTTGGCAAGCCCCTGTCCACCGTGCTCCGGCGGATGCGGTGAAATTTTTTGGAAATTTACGTCTTGACAAACGCGGCCTCGCGCGTTATCATGTCTAACAAGATGAATACGTCAAAGGCGTTGACGGGGAACAAAACACATCCCGCGCGTTTACAGAGAGCCGCCGGCCGGTGCGAGGCGGTACCGCGAATGTGAATAACTCGCCCCCGAGCTGCCGGTCGAAAGCTTCATTTGCGATTAGAACCGGACGGAACCCCGCCGTTAGATGGGGAGCGCATTGTTGGATGCGGTTGAGCGGGCTGCCCATGGCAGTCAATGAGAGTGGTACCACGGAAGTTTTTCAAAACCTTCGTCTCTTTTTGGAGAGGCGAAGGTTTTTTTGTTTTCTCCGCGATCCGCGCTGACGTTTCTCGAAATCTGATTACGGGAAAGGGGCAATCACCATGAGCACAAGAAAGATCAAGATTTTCGACACCACCCTGCGGGACGGGGAGCAGTCCCCGGGGTGCAGCATGAACTTCAACGAGAAGCTGGAGATGGCGCGCCAGCTCGAACGGCTGGGCGTGGACGTCATCGAGGCGGGCTTCCCTGTTTCGTCGCCCGACGACTTCCGGGCGGTCGAGGCGATCGCCAAAATCATTAAGAATTCCACCGTCGCGGGGCTCGCGCGCTGCGTCGAAGGGGACATCCAGCGCGCGTGGGACGCGGTCAGGCACGCCGCGCATCCGCGCATCCACATCTTTCTGGCGACGAGCGACATCCACATGAAATACAAGCTCAAGATGACCCCCGACGAGGTCGTCGCCCGCGTCGCCGAGATGGTCCGGTTCGCGCGCAGCCTCTGCCCGGACGTCGAGTTTTCGGCCGAGGACGCCTCCCGCAGCGACCGCGACTTCCTCGTAAAGGTGTTCGAAACGGCGCTCTCTGCGGGAGCAGATGGGATCAACATCCCCGACACGGTCGGCTACAGCACCCCGAATGAGATGCATGACCTCGTCTCCTACGTGAAGGCGCACCTCCAGAATCCCGCCGTGGACATCTCGGTGCACAACCACAACGACCTCGGCATGGGGGTCGCGAATACGCTGGAGAGCATCCGGGCGGGCGCGACGCAGGTTGAATGCACCGTCAACGGCATCGGCGAACGTGCGGGCAACGCCGCGATGGACGAGATCGTCATGGCGCTCAAAACCCGCGGGGATTTCTACGGCTGCACGACGGGCGTCAACACCCGCCAGATCTACCGCACGAGCAAGCTGCTCTCCACGATCACCGGCGTGGGGGTCTCGCCCAACAAACCGATCGTCGGCGCGAACGCCTTCGCGCACGAGAGCGGTATCCACCAGCACGGCGTGCTCGCCGAGCGCACCACCTACGAGATCATGAGTCCCGACGACGTGGGCGTCTACCAGAACAAGATGGTGCTCGGCAAGCATTCGGGCAAGCACGCGTTCGCCGACCGGATCGCCGAGCTGGGCTACCGGATGTCCGACGAGGACATCGCCGAGGCGTTCGAGCGGTTCAAGGCGCTGGCCGACCGCAAGAAGGAGATCACCGACCGCGATATCGAGGCGCTCGTCGGCGACGCGGCGATCTCCGACGTCAAGGAGACCTACAGCCTCAGGAGCTTCGTCGTCAACTCGGGCACCGTCATCTCCGCGACGGCGGTCGTACGGCTCGTGCGGGACGACGGGGAGGAGAAGGAGCATGTAGCGCGCGGCGAGGGCCCGATCGACGCGGCCTTCAACGCGATCGATCGCATCGTCAAGATGGACACCAAACTGGAAAACTGGACGATGCAGGCGGTCACCGAGGGCGAGGACGCGCTTGGCGAGGCGATCTGCAAGATCAGCTGTAACGGCCATACGGTCACCGGGCGCGGCCTGAGCCCCGATATCCTCGAATCCTCCATCCGCGCCTACATCAATGCGATCAATAAGGCGATTGCGATGGAAGAGAAGGCCATGATATAATGGGTGCGGAATACGGGACATACTCTGATGGAAATGGGGAATTGACATGGGAATGACGATGAGCCAGAAGATCCTGGCCCAAAAAGCGGGCCTTGACTCCGTCGTGCCGGGCCAGCTGATCAACGCGGACGTCGATATGGTGCTCGGCAACGACATCACCACGCCGGTCGCGATCGACGAATTCGAGAAGTACGGCTTCGACGGCGTCTTCAGCAAGACGGGCATCTCGATCGTGCTCGACCACTTTGTGCCCAACAAGGACATTAAGGCGGCGCAGCTCTCCAAGCGCTGCCGGGAGTTCGCCGGGAAATACGGCATCCGGAACTTCTTCGACGTGGGGCGCATGGGCATCGAACACGCGCTGCTGCCCGAGCAGGGGATCGTCGCGCCGGGCGAACTGGTCGTCGGCGCGGACAGCCACACCTGTACATACGGCGCGCTCGGGGCTTTTTCGACCGGCTTCGGCTCGACCGATATGGCCGCCGCGATGGCCACCGGCAAGTGCTGGTTCAAGGTGCCCGCCGCCATCCGTTTCAACCTGACCGGCAGGCCGGGCAGATGGGTGAGCGGCAAGGACGTCATCCTGCACATCATCGGGATGATCGGCGTGGACGGTGCGCTTTATAAATCGATGGAGTTCGGCGGCGAGGGGCTGAAGAACCTCTCGATGGACGACCGGCTGACGATCGCGAACATGGCGATCGAGGCGGGCGCGAAAAACGGCATCTTCGAGGTGGACGAGGTGACGCTCGCCTATGAAAAGGGCCGCGTGGACCGTCCCTTTGAAATCTACGCGCCCGACCCGGACGCGGCCTATGACGCGGTCTACGAGATTGACCTCTCCGCGATCAAACCGACCGTCTCCTTCCCGCACCTGCCGGAGAACACCCGGACGATCGACGAAGTCGGGGACGTGAAAATCGACCAGGTGGTCATCGGCTCCTGCACCAACGGCCGCATGAGCGACCTGGCCGCCGCCGCCGAAATCCTGCGCGGCAGGAAGGTGGCGGACGGGGTGCGCTGCATCGTCATTCCCGGGACCCAGCAGATTTATAAAGAGGCGATGGAGGCCGGATACCTCTCCGACTTCATCGAGGCGGGCTGCGCCGTCTCGACGCCGACCTGCGGCCCCTGCCTCGGCGGGTATATGGGCATCCTCGCGGAGGGGGAGCGGTGCGTCGCGACGACCAACCGCAACTTCGTCGGCCGCATGGGCCATGTGAAGAGCGAGGTCTACCTCGCATCGCCCGCCGTCGCGGCGGCCAGCGCCGTGGCCGGGAGGATTGCCGGCCCCGACAGCCTGTAAGGGAGGAACCAACCAATGAAAGCTACCGGAACCGTCCATAAATATGGGGACAACATCGACACCGACGTCATCATCCCCGCGCGCTGCCTCAACATCTCCGACCGGAAGGAGCTCGCCACCCACTGCATGGAGGACATCGACGCGGATTTCGTCAAAAAGGCGCGGCCGGGCGACGTGATCGTCGGCGGCTGGAACTTCGGCTGCGGCTCCTCCCGTGAGCACGCGCCGATGGTCATCAAAGAAAACGGCGTCTCCTGCGTGATCGCCAAGACATTTGCGCGCATCTTCTACCGCAACGCGATCAACATCGGCCTGCCGATCCTCGAGTGCGAGCAGGCGAGCGACGCGATCCAAAACGGCGACCGCGTCGAGATCGACTTCGATACGGGCGTCATCCAAAACCTCACGCGGAATGAACGCTATACCGCCGCGCCCTTCCCCGCGTTCATCAAGGAGATCATCGACGCGGACGGCCTTTTAAATTCCATCCGCCGCAGGATGGGAAAATGACAAAACGCCCGCCGGCCACCAGAGTGGCCGGCGGGCGTTCTTCCTTTTTCACGCTTCGGATCCGCAGGCGGCAACGGCATGCCGCCAGACCGTTTCAAACGGGACGCCGTGCGCCTTTGCGGCGGCGAGCACGTCTGCATACTCCGGCTTCTCCTTGGCGACCCCGTGGCCGCTGCTCCGCTTGACGCGGATGGGGCCGTAGGGGGTGTCCACGGTCGAAAGGGAGGACCGCAGCACCGTGCGGCGGCAGGCGCTCTCCCGCACGCCGAGGGTCGAGGTGTGCAGGAGCATCGCCTCGATCACCGCCTGTTTCTGCGCGGGGCGGGCAAGGCAGGTGAGCATTACGCCCGGCCGGTTCTTTTTCATCTGGATGGGGGTCAGGAAGACGTCGAGCGCGCCCGCCGAAAAGAGCGGGTCGACCGCCGCGCCGACCGCCTCGGGGGTCATGTCGTCGAGGTTGCAGCGAAGCTCGCAGATTTCGTCCATCCCGCCGTCCTCCTCGCCGAGGAAGGCGCGCAGGCAGTTGGCGCGCTCAAATTCCTTGCTGCCCATGCCGTAACCGATCTTTTCCGCGGCCATGACGGGCATCGGGCCAAAGGAAGAGGCAAAGTGCCGGAGCAGCGCGGCTCCGGTTGGGGTGCAGAGCTCCCCGCGGATTTCCCCGCCGTAAGCGGGCACGCCGCGCAGGAGGTGGGCGGTGGCGGGCGCGGGCACGGGCAGGACCCCGTGCGCGCAGCGCACGAAGCCGCTTCCGACGTGGACGGGGGAGGCGGCGACGCGGTCCGCGCCGATCAGGCGGAAGAGCAGGCAGCAGCCGACGATGTCCGCGACCGCGTCCATCGAGCCGACCTCGTGAAAGTGCACCTCTTCGACCGGTACGCCGTGCGCGTGGGACTCCGCCTCGGCGATGAGGCGGTAGACGGCGAGCGCGTCCGACCGGACCTCGGCGGGCAGGTCGAACCCTTCGATCAGCGCGCGGATGTCGGAAAGGCTGTAATGGCGGTGTTCATGCGGATGGCAGTGCCCCGCGCCGTCTTTGTGCTCGTGTGTGTGCGGCGTCTCCCCGCCGTGAGCGTGTTCGTGATGGTGTCCGCGGCCGTGCTCATGGAGGTGCGGCGCCTCCTGCGCGTGGGAGTGGGCGCCGACGTCCTCACTGTGTTCCTCCTCGCCGTGCACCTTCACGCGGATATGGGTGCCGGTGACGCCGCACTTCTGCATGGGTTCGCTTGTGATCTCCACGCCGGGGATGCCCAGCGCGTTCATCCGGGCGAGGAAGGGCGCGGGGTCGGGCAGCAGCTCGAGAAGCGCGGCCATCAGCATGTCGCCCGCCGCGCCCATCTGGCATTCGAGGTAGAGCGTCTTCATGAATTCGTCCCTCCCATGTGATTGATCATGCTGGCGAGATAGCCCGCGCCGAAGCCGTTGTCGATGTTGACGACCGACACGCCGCTCGCGCAGGAATTGAGCATCGAGAGCAGGGCGGAGAGCCCGCCGAAATTCGCGCCGTAGCCGATGCTTGTGGGCACGGCGATGACCGGGCAGTCGCACAGCCCGCCGATCACGCTGGCGAGCGCCCCCTCCATGCCCGCGACGGCGACGACCACGCGGGCGCCCATGAGCACGTCCAGCTTCGCGAGCAGCCGGTGCAGCCCCGCGACCCCCACGTCGTAGAGCCGCTCCACCGGGTTGCCGAGCGCTTCGGCTGTGACGGCGGCCTCCTCCGCGACGGGGATGTCGCTCGTGCCGCCCGTCGCGACGACGATATGCCCCTTGGCGTCGGGCACGGGGCGTTCCCCGGCGATCGCGATGCGGGAGACGGGGTCGTAGCTGATCGCGATTTCCTCCGCGACCGCTTCGGCCTTGTCGGGGGAGAGGCGCGTGATGAGCACGCTGCCGCCGCGCGCCGTCATCGAGCGGGTGATGCCAACGATCTGCGCGGGCGTCTTGCCGCTGCCGAAGACGACCTCCGGGACGCCCTGGCGAAGCGCGCGGTGGTGGTCCACCTTCGCGTAGCCCAAGTCTTCAAACGGGCACATCTTCAGGTCCAGCATCGCCTGCTCGGGGGAGAGCGCCCCCATTTTAACCTGCTGCAAAATCTGTAAAATCCGGTCCTGTTCCATCAAGTCGTCTCCTTAACCGCGCGGCTGCAAATCGAGCAGTACCGCGTCAAAATCGGGGGACAGCGCGTCCAGGATTTCCCGACGCGCCGAAAGCGCGCGGGGAAGCTGCTCCTCCGGGAGCTGGACGCGCGCCGCGCCGCCGTAATGCCGCACCCGAAAATCGGTGAACCCGAGGGAAAAGAGGGCGTTTTCAGCGCGTTCGGTCTTTTCCAGCAGGCCGGGGGTGATCGGCGTGCCGGCGGGAATCCGGGTCGCGAGGCAGGCGTAGGCGGGTTTATTGTGGGTGAAGAGCCCCGCCTCGCGGGAGAGCCGCCGGATTTCCGGCTTGGAGAGGCCCGCCTCCCGCAGGGGGGAGCGCACCCCGAGCTCCGCGAGCGCCTTCATACCCGGACGGTCGCCGCCGTCGTCCGAGGCGTTTGTGCCGTCGCAGAGCACCTCGAACCCATCTGCGCGCGCTGCCTGCCACAGCCGGGTGAAGAGCGCGCGTTTGCAGTGATAGCAGCGCAGCGGACCGTTCTCCGCCACCCCGGGAACCCCGAGCACATCGTATTCGACGATGTGCAGCGGCATGCCGAGCCGGGCCGTGAGCTTTTGGGCGTCCTCGAGCTCGAACCGGGGCTGGAAGGGCGTTTTCAAAAAGTAGGCGGACGCATCGCAGCCCGCCGCCCTGGCGGCGTGGAGCAGGTAGGCGGAATCCACCCCGCCGGAAAACGCGACCGCGACCCGCGGATGTGTGGAAAAAAAGGATTCGAGAGGCATCCAAAAGCCCTCCTGTCGACAAAAAAAGGCTCACGAAGCGTGAGCCTTCTGGCAGTTTATTCCGTGGCTTGACCACAGACAGCGCACTTCCCGTGCGCTACCAGTTTACAATAACGGAACCGATTTGTCAATCGCGGCGGCTTGACAAATCTCCTTCGTTCGGTTATTCTTAGTGAGGTCCGCAGAAGCGGACGCGTATGCCGCCCACGAAGGGACGGCAGGCATTACAGACGATTTGACGAAAGAAATCATGAAGATTTTCCCGCGTATGGCGCGGGGGATTTTTCATGGTTTTTTCTTTTACGTCAAATTCAGCGGAGGGGGAGAAGGAATGAAACGCGCGGCGAAAAACGCGGCCAGGCGGACGCTGGGGTTTGTGCTGGCGCTGCTCCTGCTTTCGCTCGCGGTTTTTTACCTTTCGCGGCTTTCGCCCGGCGACCCGCTGCGCTCCTACTACGGCGAGAGCGCGGAACGGCTCAGCGAATCCGAACGCGCCGACGCGCTCGACCGGCTCGGACTGGACCGCCCGATCATCGTGCAGTACGGCGTGTGGCTCAAAAACGCGCTCCGGGGCGACTTTGGCGTCTCCTTCCAGTATAAGCGGGATGTGATGACGGTGATCGGCGGCGTCTATGGGAACACCCTGCTGCTCGGCGTGACCGCCTACCTGTCCACCTTCGGGCTGGCGCTGCTGCTGGGGGCCTTCTGCGCGCTGCGGGAGGATTCGCCCGCCGACCGCGCCGTCCGGCGGATCGGCACCGTGACCGGATGCATCCCCTCCTTCTGGCTGGCGCTTCTGCTGATCCTGCTGTTCAGCGTCGAACTGGGGCTGCTGCCCTCGAGCGGGGCCTACGACATCGGCAGGCCGAACGACCTTTTGGGGCGCCTGCGCCACCTCATCCTGCCGCTCGCCGTGCTGGTGCTCGGGCACCTCTGGTACTACGCCTGCCTTATCCGAAACCGCCTGCTCGACGAGGTGCGGCAGGACTATGTCCTGCTCTGCCGCGCGGAGGGACTCAGCCGCCGCAAAATCCTCTTTACCCAGTGCCTGCGCAACGTCCTGCCCTCCTATTTCGGGCTGATGGCGGTGTCGATCCCGCACATCCTGGGGGGCACCTACATTGTGGAAAAGGTGTTTTCCTATCCCGGGCTGGGCACACTCTGTTTTGAAAGCGCGAAATACCACGACTACAACATGCTGCTCGTCCTCTGCCTCATCACCGGCGCGGTCGTCATGCTCGCGGGCATGGCGGCGCGGGCGCTGGGCGGGGCGCTCGACCCGCGCATGAGGGGGAGGGGCGCGCGATGAACTTTTTGCCGGGAGACTTCTCCTTTGCGCCCGCGCCCGCCGGCGCGGCCCCGCCGCTCCTGCCCCCGAAGCCGCGCGCCAAACGGCCGTGGGCCGCGATCTGCCTGCTCGGGCTGGTCCTGCTGGGCTGCGTCCTCGCGGACGCGCTCGCGCCGCGCGACCCCGGATACCTCGACCTTTCGCACATCGGCGCGCCGCCCTCGGCGGACTTCTGGTTCGGCACCGACCCGATGGGACGGGACCTCTTCTCCATGATCTGGCACGGGGGCCGGGTCTCCCTCTTCGTGGGGTGCCTCGCGGCCGCGGTCTCCACCGCGATCGCCCTGCTCTACGGCAGCGTCAGCGGGGTCGCTCCCGTAAAAGCCGACGCCGCGATGATGCGCTTTATCGAGCTTTCCCTCTCGGTGCCGTCCATCCTGCTCGTCATCTTTTTACAGGCGGTCATCGGACGCCAAAGCCCGGCCGGCATCGCGCTGGTCGTCGGCGCGACAGGCTGGATGCAGATGGCGCAGGTCGTGCGCGGGGAGGTGCGCAGGCTGCGGCACAGCGCCTACGTCCTCGCGGCGCGCACGATGAAGGCGGGTTTCTGGCACATTCTGCGGCGGCACCTGTTGCCGAACCTCCTTTCCCCCCTCATGTTCATGGTCGTCACCAACATCAGCGCCGCGATCGCGACCGAATCAACCCTCAGCTTTTTGGGGCTCGGCCTGCCGGTCGGCGACGTCTCGTGGGGGAGCCTGCTCTCCCAGGCCGACCGGGCGCTCCTGTCGGGGAGCTGGTGGGTTATCGTCATCCCGGGCGTCTTTTTGATCACAACGCTCGTCTCCATCACCGACATCGGAAATTACATCCGCAGGGAGGGTAACAAATCATGCAGCAACCTGTAACGCGCCTTCTGGCCGTCCTGCTGGCGGCGGTCCTCTTTCTGCTGTCTGGCTGCGGCGCGGCGGGCGGGGAACTGGAAGAGACGACCCTCGTCTATGGCAGCGGGGATTATACGAGCATCAACCCCGCGCTCTATGAGCACGGGGAAGTGAACCTGCTGCTCTTTTCGGGACTGACCGCCCGTGACGGGGAAAACCGGATCATCCCCGGGCTGGCGGAAAAGTGGGAATACGACCGCGACAGCCTCACCTATACCTTTACGCTCCGGAAGGGGGTCAAATGGCACGACGGCGAACCGTTTACCTCCGCCGACGTAAAGTTCACGCTGGAAGCGATCCTCGACCCCGAAAACCTCTCGGAGATCGCCTCCAACTACGAGGACATCGCCGCGATTGAAACCCCCGGCGACCATACGGTGCAGATCACCCTTTCTTCTCCCAACGCCGCGATGCTCGATTACCTCGCGATCGGCATCCTGCCGAAGCATCTGCTCGAGGGAAAGGACCTCGTCACCGACCCCTTCAACCAGGCACCGGTCGGGACCGGCCCCTATCAATTCGTCTCGTGGGACGCGGGGCAGAGCATCCTGCTCGAGCGCAATCCCGATTACTACGCGGGCGCGCCGAAAATCGGGCGGATCATCTTCAAAATCGTGCCCGACGAGAAGGCGCGCGCCATGCAGCTGCGCTCGGGGGAGCTCGATCTCGCGCAGGTTTCCCCGCAGGACGCCCGGTCGTTCGAGGGTGCGGAGGGCTTTACGGTCTGCGACATGAAGACCTCCGACTATCGCGGGGTCCTCTACAACTTCAGCCATCCGCTCTTTGCCAAATACCGCGAGCTGCCCAACGCGCTGAGCTACGCGGTCGACCGGCAGGCGATCGTCGACAGCGTCCTGCTCGGCAGGGGCCAGTCCGCCTATTCGCCCCTCCAATCCGGGCCCTACAACAATCCAGCCGTCGAAAAGTTCCAGTACGACCCGGTCAAGACCCGCGCGATGCTCGAGGCGGCGGGCTGGGAGCAGGGCGCCGACGGCGTCTACCAAAAGGACGGCGACCGGCTGGCCTTTACGATCCACTGCCCCGAGGGGGACCCGGTACGCGTCGACATGGCGAACATCTGCGCGCAGCAGTTCTCAGAGGCCGGCGCGGACGTGACCGTCTCGATCGATTCCGAGATTGACTGGGCGGGACAGGCCGCCTATCTGATCGGCTGGGGAAGCCCCTTCGACCCCGACGACCACACCTACAAGGTGTTCGGGACCGGGCAGGCCGCCAACTATGGGAACTACTCCAACCCGCGCGTGGACGACCTGCTCGGCAGGGCGCGCGGCACCGACGTCTCCGCTGACCGGATGAAATACTACCAGGCGTTCCAGGAGGCGCTGACCGATGATTTGCCCTACACCTTCCTGGCCTACGCCGACGCGGTCTACGTCGTGAAGGACCGGGTGCGGGGAATCGCGCCCGAGACGGTGCTCGGGCATCACGGGGTGGGAATCTTCTGGAACGTCGTGGACTGGACGCTCGCCTGAAAGGGGAATGATCATGGACGCGCTGCTCGAGGTGCGGGATTTGAAAATCGCGTTTGACGCTCCGCGCGGCATCATCCAGGCGGTGCGCGGCGTCTCCTTCTCCCTCTGCGCGGGGGAGACGCTTGCGGTCGTGGGGGAGAGCGGCTGCGGCAAATCGGTGCTCTGCAAGAGCCTGCTGGGCCTGCTGCCCCACCGGGGGCGCGTTGCGGGCGGAAGCATCCTCTACGCGGGGCGGGACCTCGCCGCGATGGGAGAGCGGGAGCTCGAGGGAATCCGCGGGAAGGAGATCGCGCTCGTCCTGCAAAACCCGATGTCCGCCTTCAATCCCTCCCTGCCGGTGGGAAAGCAGATCGCCCGCGCCGCCCGCGCGCACGGCGGAATCTCCCGCGCCGGGGCGAAGGCGCGGGCGGTCGAGCTGATGGCCCTGACCGGCATCCCCGACCCCGCACGGCGGTACGGCGACTATCCGCACCGGTTCTCGGGCGGGATGCTCCAGCGCTGCGTGCTCGCGTCGGCGCTCGCCTGCGGCCCGAAGCTGCTCGTCGCCGATGAGCCGACCACCGCGCTCGACGCGACCGTGCAGGCGCAGCTGCTCGCCCTGCTGGGGGAAATCCAGCGGAAGACGGGCGTTGCGATCCTCTTTATCACCCACGACCTCGGCGCGGCGGCGCGGATCGCCGGGCGCGTCGCCGTCATGTACGCGGGGAAGCTCGTCGAAATCGGCACTGCGGAGGAGATTTTTCACGACCCGAGGCATCCCTACACCTGGGGGCTGCTCGCTTCGATTCCCTCCCCGGATGGCACGGGGGAGCTCTGCAGCATCCCCGGCGCGCCGCCCGACCTGCTCAATCCTCCCGCCGGGGACGCGTTTGCCCCGCGCAATCCCTGGGCGCTGGGCGTCGACTGGCGGGAGGAGCCGCCCCTCTTCCGGGTATCAGACACCCACTGCGCCGCCTCCTGGCTGCTGCATCCCGACGCGCCGCGCGTGGACCCGCCCGCCTGGGCGGGAGAAAGGTGGGTGACCTCCGATGGATGAGCCGCTGCTCGAGGTGTGTGGTCTGCAAAAGCGGTTTTTATCGCGCGGCGCGGAGATCCGCGCGGTCGACGGCGTGTCCTTTTCGATCGGGCGCGGGGAGCTCTTCGGGCTTGTCGGGGAGAGCGGCTCGGGAAAATCGACCGTGGCCCGCTGCGCCGCGGGGCTCTACCGCCCGGACGGCGGCGAGATCCGTCTCGCGGGGAGCTTCCAGATGATCTTCCAGGACGCGTCCGGCTCCCTCAATCCGCGCATGACCGCCGAAGAGCTGATCTGCGAGCCGCTCGAAATCCTGCGCCGGGGCGGGCGCGCCGAACGCAGGAAAAAAGCGCGTGAATTGCTCGGGCTGGTCGGCCTCGGCGAAGAGCTCGCCGGCTGTTATCCGGGCGACCTCTCGGGCGGGCAGCAGCAGCGGATCGCCGTGGCGCGGGCGCTCGCGCCCGACCCCGACCTTCTGCTTGCCGACGAACCCGCCGCCTCGCTCGACATGTCGGTGCGCGCGCAGATTTTAAACCTCTTCCTCCGTCTGCGGCGGGAACGGGGCATGTCCGTTCTGCTGATCTCCCACGACCTTGCCGCGGTGC
>NZ_CABUCJ010000062.1 GCF_902490045.1 uncultured Anaerotruncus sp. | reverse complement strand
ATATCCTCCGCGTATGTAAAGACCGGGATCGTACTCATCAGCACCAGCACCGCCAGAAGCAGCGCGATATGACGCTTCCCGCTGTGTTCTTTTTTCCCCCACAACGTTTTCATTCTTCCGTCCCTCCAAGTCCTTCTGTCCCTTTTATCCGCAGGGATTGCTCTTCAATGTCCAATACGCTCTCCATAAATCCCATCAGTTCCAGCACGCTCCGGAAGCTCTCCTCCCGCTTCCCTTCCAGCCATCTCACGCGCCCCTGCCAGCTGCTGTTCTGCCGCGCGCACACATGCACCGAGAAGGTCGCGCACCGTCCCCAGCCCTTCTGCATCACACGCTCGTTCCACTGCTGGGTCAGCTTTGGCAGGATTTCCTCCTTCATCCGGGTGTACCTCGCCGCTGGGCCCGGTTTTCCGGCCGTGCGCAGCTCGGTGCCCCGCTGGGGGAATTGGAAATAGTCGAAGACGGTATCCAGCTTCATGATCAGGTCGTAAAAACCGGTGAAGGGCAGCTTCTCCACGAAACCGCCGTTATAGAATTCGCCGCTTGCCGTCCGCAGCGGCACGCTGTCCGCCAGGGCCCCCTCCCCAAGACAGCCGCTGATCGTGGTTTCCGTCACCGCATTCACGCATATGATCGTCACTGGGACGTTCCCCAACTGCTGCCTGGACCTCTTTGCCATATCCGATCCTCCGATTTATTACTGATCTCATCGCTCAAAAATGTCTCAAAAAGTACGCTTTTTGTGACCTGTAAGATGAAATAATATCTAAGAATTTGTAAATATTTTTGGTTGTCATCCGCAGGAAAAAATGCTATACTTTTAACAACAATTTCCTATTTAAAAAATTATTGCCTTATTTTATGGAATTATCAGAGAACTTTCCCATGTTTTATAATGTGTACATTTTGATACTATCCCAGTTTTTCCACGTATACCCAAATAAGCCGAAACGGGCCCGATCAGAGATCGGGCCCGTTTCGGCTGTTGGACAATTTTCAATTTGGGTTCGGTTTGTGACTTGCAATCTGGCGGAATTTTCTCAGCAGCTCAAATCTTTCTGTTTCCTCTGCCGGCGGGGCATGCGAAACCGGCGCTACGTTAACGGCGCCTCTTCCCGGACGCTGTTCAAAAACGCGCTCAATTCCTCTTCCGGCATGGGCCGGGCATAGTAATATCCCTGGATGTAATGTACGCCCGCCGACTCTATGAGCTTCTGTTCCGCCTCGGTCTCAACGCCTTCGGCAATCACAGTCAAATCATTGATGATCGCCATTTCCACAATGGAATTCAGGAGGGCGCGCTGCTTCTCGTTGGTCTGTATCTGCTTCGTCAGCGAGCGGTCGATCTTGATGATGTCCACCGGCAGATTGGACAGGTAGTTCAGGCTACTGTACCCCACGCCGAAGTCGTCCAGCGCGATATGGATGCCGGCCTGCCGCAGCAGCTTCAGCGTCTCCGCCGTGTGGTCGATGGCCTGGATCAGGATGCTCTCGGTAATTTCCAGGGTAATCCGGCGCGGGTCGGCGCCGGCCGTGCGAATCAGGCCCAGCAGATGCTCCGCGCTGTTCCCCACCAAAAGCTGCTGCACGGAGAGATTGACGCTGACGCGCCCCAGCCCCAGCGAATCGCCGTGGGTCCGCATAAAGGAGCACGCGGAGCGCAGCACATAATCGCCGAGCTCCTCCACCAGGCCGTTGCGCTCAGCCAGTGAAATGACCTGCCCCGCGGAATAGTAGCCGCCCTGCCCGTCCGACAGGCGGACAAGGGCCTCCACCGCTGAATAGCAGCCCGTTGCCACACATGCCAGCGGCTGATACCACACCTCCAGGGTCTGCTGCTGGATGGCGTCTCTCAGCCGGTGCAGAATGTCCGCCTCCGTCCGCAGCAGCTCATCGAGCGCGTCATTATAGAGGACGATATTCCGGCCGGATTCCTTGGAAAAGCGTATGGCCGACTGGAGATGATCCAGCAGAGCGCCGGGGGTGACGCCGTGCACCGGATACTGGCAGGCCGCAACGCGGACCTGCAGAGGGATGGTGGCGTTTCCAACGGTGATCGGGCTGACAAGGATTTGGTGCAGGCGCGACGCGAGGGCCTCCGTGCTTTCATTGGAGAGCGATATCCCCAGAAAGACATCGCCGTTGATCCGGTATAGGTATGTGCCGAGGGGCCTCGACAGGCGTCTCAGGACCTCGTGCAGGATGGCGTCCCCCACGTCGGTGCTGAACAGCTCGTTATACTGGCTGAACGCGCAGATGTCGACGCAGAAGAGGCTGAACCGCCGCTTGGCGTCATAGGAGATCAGCACGTCGGCATCCCGAAAATATTTGGGCCGGTTTCCCACATGGAACACCGGGTCGCGGTAGACCAGCTGTTCGACACGCTTGCGGTAACGGTTGAGGGCCTTGGACAGTTCCGTCATTTCGCCATCCGTATACTCGTCAAATATGACGGCGGTGTTCCCCTCGACGAGCTGGTTGCACTTTTCCGTCAGCATCCGCGCGGGGGATTCCTCCGCAATTCTGGCGTAATAGGCGTGAAGCAGGCCGGCGACCTCCTCCTCGGCCCGGTCCCTGCCGGGCTGGCAGCGCGCGCATTGATAACGCGCCATCAGGAAGCCCTTTTTGTCATTGATCCGGACCCTCAGCAGGAGCTCCAGGGACAGGCCCTTTGCGAAGTCCTCCCGCTGCCTCTCGCCCATCTCCTCGCGGACGGCAATGATGAAATTCCCCGACCCCAGGCGGCCGGCGATAAAGGGCCTGCGGATATACTCATTTAGGCGCGCGGGAACGCTCCGCAAAAAAGCCGCTTCCTGCGTGGGCCCGATCAGACGGGCGGCCTGGTCGAAGCCCTCCAGCGAGAAGTAGAACAGTATGACGGCGCCCTGGTCCGCGGAGAGCCAGCGGTCCAGTTCAGCGGTGAATCCTTTTTGATTGTAGAGGCCGGTGGCCGGGTCAACGGAATTCTGCCGGCTCTTTTCATGTTCCCGGAGAAAGAGCCGGTGCGCCAGGCCGGCCAGCGCCAGCAGGAGGCAGGCAAACAGCGCGCAGGCCAGTATCAGCCCCGCTTTCTGAGCGGAATTGAACCACCCGTCGACCGGCTGGATGCTGAGGTTCCACTGGCTCGGCAGATAGAAGGTCGATTTTTTGGCCTGGGAAAAATCCACGGCGGGATCGGTGGTCACAATCACCTCTTTGGCGCCGTTCTGCGGTTCCACCCGCCAGAGCTCGTAATCATAACCCTGCGCGGACAGCTCCTTTAAGCCGAGCTGCTCCAGAACATACTCCCGGTCCAGCGCCACGACGACCTCGCCCCGATACGCCTCCCCGTCCACGATCGGCTGAAGGAACAGGAACACCTCCTGCTGCGCCGGGTCATAATCCAGGGTGACCGGGCCCTCCACGATAAGAGCCTTCACCACCTTGGCCAGCGTAAAGGCATAGGAAAATTCCCGCAGATCCCGTCCCACCAAACCGCCATAATCGGCCCTTGGCAGAGCGCTCACCAGGGTATCGCCGTCGAACAGGCAGACATGGCGCACCTCCTCCCGCGCCAGCAGAGGAGCGGCCGCGCGCGCGAACCAGTCTGTTCCGTCCCCGTCCATGACAAGGGCGGTCTGCGCCAGGGCGCCCGCGTCATTCATCGTGCCGTGAAACTGCAGCGTGATCTTTTCCGTGTAATAAAACAGCGTGCTTTCGGCCGCGCTCTGCCGGATCTTTACCATCTCGCCGTGCAGCAGCGTCCCCGCCCCCGCAACCACGGCAAAAATCAGCAATAACACGCCGGCCGAAAGGAGTATCCGGTTTCTGCTGAATCTCTTCATGTTGCCTCTCAATTCCGGTGGATAGAATAATATCCCTTTCCATTCTGCTTCACATAGTAAAGCGCTTCGTCCGCGTCGGAAATCATTTCCTCCAGCTCCATTCCCGGGCGGTATACGGAGACGCCGATGCTGCACTGTACCGGGATGCTTTGGCCGCCGGACTGGACGTCGGTCTGGAGCCGGAGCACAAGCCCCTCCAATACGGCGTTCAGCTCTTCCTCGTCGTCCAGGCCGGTCAGCAGCATCAGGAATTCATCCCCGCCGTAACGGCCCACCACGCCGTCGTATTTCTTTTCGTATTCCCGCAGGATATACCCCACGCTTTTCAGCGCGATATCCCCGCCGTCATGCCCGCAGCTGTCGTTGATGTATTTGAGATTGTCCATATCCACGAAGAAGAGGGCTTTGACCGCCTCCGGGTCCGCCTTTGCAAGCTGCGCGGCGGCCTGATTGAGAAACACGGAGCGGGTGACCACACCGGTCAGGCTGTCGGAAAGGCCGTCGCTGGTCAGTCGCAGGACTTCGTTGAAGTCCACGTCGTCGGGCCGGTTATCCAGATAGATTCTTTTTTCCAATTCCCCGATCGACTGCACCAGCGTGTCCACGACCTCCATCTGCCTGCCGATATAACGCCGCAGGGCCAGCATAAGTCCGACCGCCGCAAGGGCCGTCAGGCAGGCCGTGAGCATCAGGGCGGGAAACGTCTGGAAAAAAAGAGTCTCAAAGCGGACTGTGCACAAAATATCCCAGTTCGTCTGGTCCACCCTCTGGTAGGCGGTATAGCAGAGGCTCCCGTCCCGGAGGCTCCAGTAAGAACCGGGCCGCGCGGCCAAAAGCGCCTCCTCCAGCTTATCCGGCGTGGTGCCGAAAAGCCTGTCGTCCCGCAGCGCGTCCATCACGGAGTCGCCGTAGGTCAGCCCGGCGGAGGAGGACATGACCTGTCCCCCGGAGCCGATCAGCGTCGCGTCGGCGTCGAGGGCGCCGGCCGAAGTCTCCAGAATCTCAACCGCTTCGTCGAAGTAGATGGCGCAGAACAGGCAGCCGGTAATGGCGCCATGCTCGTCAACGAGCGGCACCGCCACGGTGTAGTTGAGGGTCACGCCGTCCGCGCCGGCCGCGAAGCTGTCCGTCACCTGCGTCTGGCCGGTGGAGAACAGCTGCTGCATATAGCCGCGGCTCGCAAGGCTTGCCGGTTCAGAGCCGTCCGAATAGACGAGGATATCCTCGTCCACAAAGCAGATCATCATATACCCAAAATGGGGGCTGATCCGGTCCAGCTTCTTCACCTTGTCAATCGGGGGGATCGTGGGATCGTAGTACTCGGGCAGACTTGCCAGGGATTCCAGCAGGTTCACCGCGCCGGTGACCCTCTGCGATATCTGCGACTGGCTCCAGGAGAGCGCAACCTCCGCGTTTGATTTCATCCGCCTGACGGAGTGCACCGTTCCTCCCAGCATGACAAACAGCAAAACCAGTGCGCAAAACACCGCGTTATACCGCATGATGGAAGAAAAGGATATTTCCCACTTCCCGCCCTTCCCCTTCTTGTTCTGCTTCATAGGTATCTCCATACGCTCCTTTGACGCATCAATATCAAGGTTCCCGCTTTGCCCGGCCGCCGCTCATGGAGGCCAGCGCCGGCGGCGTTTCTCACAGGCATGCCCAGCCGCCAAAGGGTCCTTCCCCTTGGCAGAATATGCACGATTGGGCATCCGCTCTGTCCAAATACATTTCTTGGAACCTTATCAGTATTATTTGACACTACTATACCACTGTTTCTTCAACAAATCAATCATTACAAACAGAAAGCTGCGCCGCTCAAGCATGAGCGGCGCAGCTTTTTTCCTTATCTCCAACCGGTTTCTCCGACGCCCGGAAAGCCGGGAAAGGCAACGCGGAACCTCTATTTCCACAGCGCGCTTCCGTCATAGACCTCCATAGCGGCCTCATAGTAGCCCAGCCGCCTGCATTCCCCGATCACCAGGCGGTAGATGCTCTGAAACGCCGCGGCAGCCTCCCCGGAAAAGGCGGCATAATTTTCCGAGGAGAGCGAATCGATCGCTTTTACGCATTGCTCATGAATTTTGCAGTTCACGGCCGTTTTCTCCGTATGAAGCAGGGCCGGAATGCTGCGGCCGATCCGCAGGTTCCTTTGCAGGAGCGCGTAAACGCCGTTCAATGCGTCGATTCCCGTATGTTCAATGATAAAATCCAGAAGCACGGCGGGGGTCCGCCCGTATAGGTACTCCTCATTCCAAAGCCGGCTGATTTTATTCTTTACCGCCCGTATCTCTTCCTGTGCAATGCGCGGCGCGGCGCACCCGGCCGTTCCCTCGACGGTTAAGGCCAGCAGTTCCAAACTGTCCAGATAGCGGCGGACCTGATTGGCAATCAGGTGGGCGGGAATTTGAATTTTCTTCAATTCCTCAAGCTCCATCTCCACAAAGATGCCATTGCCGCGCACCGTTTTTACAACGCCCCATTCCTGCATCATTTGTATCGCTTTGATGGTCGTATCCGCGCAAACGCCATATTTTTCCTGCAATTCCCTGTGGGTGGGCAGCTTGTCTCCCCGCCTGTACCGCCCAACTGCAATCAGGCCCAAAAGGTCCATATACACCGCCGCATATCTGACTTCGGCGCCCGATAAAAGTTTTTCCAGCCGTTCCCGACCAAGAACCACCGTGGAGTCGGAAGGGGCGTGAAATGCGGGACGGTCTCCATATGTAAATCCATATAGACCCGACATGTCGTCAAAAGGCGCGCTCTCCGGGGCGCCGCCGCTTTCAATGATCCGCATAAATTCCTGAAGCTGTTCGTAATATTTGGTTCGGCACACAGCGTCATCCTGCAGCGGTTTCAGATCGCCAAGGCCCAGACTGTCCACCGCCCGAAGGCTCAGGTCGTTTTCATTTCGTGCAACGAAGAATCTCCAAAAACGTTTCGATAATCTCCAAAACTCGTCAGCGTTTTCAATACGCATATTCTCGAGAATTTTTCGCGGTCTTTCCAGGTCCTCTTTTTGGCAAAGGGATATCCCGTTCTTAATTACGGGGTAACACAACAGCACGCCGGTTTTAAGCACGTCGTCTGTGATCTCGGCGTCTATTTTCTCCAGCGCGAGCACGGCCGTCCGATGAACGGTATTGCAATTATAGCTTATAACCGGGCGCTTTCGCTGCTGCGTGTCGATCAGGCCTTGTTCTTTCAGCATCTTCAATGCGCGCCGGATGGTCTTTTCCGAAGTCCCGAATTCTTCACACAGATTGACGCGGGAGGGGAGGCTCGAGCCTGCCGGCAGCAGCCCGCATTCAATTCTGTTCTTGAGAATTTGAAAAACCCGCTCGTACATCATAATATCATAGCTCAAAACCATCTCGCCTTTCGTCACACGGCCCTATTCTTTTTCAGCCTGTTTCGCCGAGGCCTCCGCATACAATCTATCCATGACAGCCGGGGGCGTAGTGGCGAGAAAATCAAAAAAAATCAGAGCCGTCATATCTGACGGCTCTGATTGTGGTCCGAATAGCGGGACTTGAACCCACGGCCTCTACCACCCCAAGGTAGCGCGCTACCAAACTGCGCCATATCCGGACGGCTATATTATATTAGCATAAACGACAGGTAAAATCAAGAGGGTTTTTCACATTTTTCGCCTCTCAGCCTTCCTATCGGATATCCAGCAGATTCAGGCCCGTCTCTTCGTCGTAGAAGCGGCCGACGCGCCCGTCAAGCGTGCGCAGGAAAAGTTCGGCGGTCGCGCTGACGCGCGCCTCGCTCAGATGCCCGCCGATCACCTGTCCGTCCGCGCGGCCAAAGGAGGCGTGGATATGCAGGTAGGGTTCCCCCTCCAGCTCCGTGACGCTTCCTTCCATGCCGGTCATCTCAAGCGGTTCGTCAAAGACGTTCGGGCAGAAGCGTTTGTTTACAAGATCGTAGACTCCGACCACAATATGGTCCATCGCGCCCAGCCCCGACAGAGTCCCGAGCCGGATCCGCTCGGAGACGCACAGCGCCTTCAGCGCCGCGACCAGCTCCTCCCCGCGTCCAAGGCGGATGGCGTAGGTATCGCCGAATTTTTGAAAAAACATGGCTCTTCCCTCTTTTCAAATGCAAAAGACATGATATAATAACAGTAACCGTTCTGATATTTAACCCTTTATCTCCATCTCAAACACACAGAGTTCCACCGGGAAGCCCGGGCAGGCTTCCCATGTCCGCCTTTCCAGCAGGCGCAGCCCCAGCCGCTCACAGTAGCCGAGGGCGCGGCTGTTTTTCCGGTCCACCACCGCGTAAACGCGGGCGATTCCCCGCGCGGCGCACTCCCTCTCGACAAACTCCAGCATCCCGGCCACCGTGCGGTTTCCGTGATATTCCCCGAGGAGATAGGCATGGTACACCCAGAGGGCGCCCTCCTTTTCCAGAAGGGCGACATACCCGACCTCCGCCCCATCATAGCAGACGAGCCGGTACTCCATATGCTCTTCGTCGATCTGACGGCGGACCGCCTCGGGAGACTGCCAGGTCCGGAGCAGGTAGTCCAGTTCCATCGACCCGTAGGCCTCCCGGTAGCGTTCCGTCCAGATTTCCCGGGCAAGGGCGCACACCGTTTCGATCTGTCCCGGCCGCTTTACCGGGATCAATTCCAGCATCTCCATGCGGTTCCGCCTCCTTCGGCCAGGCTGCCTGCAAACCCGTTCCCCTTTCCACTGATATTATACCACAAAATCCCCCTTGCGTGAAGGGTTTTTCCGGCCGTTCCCACGGGATTTCGATAAAGACAATATTTGCAGACGGGTTGGACATCCTATATTCCGGGCCTGCCGTTCACAAATTTTTCGCCCTTTTTTCATGAAGCGCGGGATCGGATATGTTATGATAGATACAGGCGTTTGACGGGCGCCATCGCGCCCATCGAAACCATATGATTACGTTGACGATGGCAGGTTGCCCTGCCATTTTCAGCCGCGCCGGTTCGGCGCGGCAACAATGCAGACATCAAAGGAGGAACTATCCATGAGCCAGGAACAGAAATTTTTCATCTGCAAACACTGCGGAAACCTTGTCGGCATGATTCACAACGCGGGCGTCAAGATCATCTGCTGCGGCGAGCCGATGACCGAGCTTGTCCCCAACACCACCGACGCGGCGGGCGAAAAGCACCTGCCTGTGGTGGAGGTATCCGGCAAGCAGGTTACCGTATCGATCGGGAGCGTCCCGCACCCGATGGCCGAGGAGCACCATATCGCGTGGGTCTATCTCCAGACCGCCAAGGGCGGCCAGCGCAAGAGCCTGCCGGTCGGCGGCGAGCCGAAGGTCACCTTCCTGCTCGAGGACGACGAGCCCGTCGCGGCCTTCGCTTACTGCAACCTGCACGGTCTTTGGAAAACCGTGGTCTGAGCTGTCAAAGACGGGAGGGCGGCCGAAGGGCCGCCCTTTCTGCACAGGAAAAATCTGGCTTGTGACAACCGGATGATTGTGCTATCGTTGGATTGGAAGCCATATGATGAGACTGGGGGGAATCCTGATGAAATACAATCCTGAAATGGAACGGGTCCACACCGCGGCGATTGCCGCGGAACTGGCCGCGCGGCCGGAGGTGTTCGTCAGCCGGGAGGAGGGCGTGTATTTCCAGAAGATTTCCGCCGTCTGCGACCGGGTTACCGAGCGGCACATCCACATCCTGCTGATCACCGGGCCGTCCGCCTCGGGCAAGACCACGACCGCCAAGAAGATCGCGCACGAGCTGCGTGAGCGCGGCAAGGCGGTCAACCGCATCTCGCTGGACAATTTCTATAAATCGAGCGACGAGCTGCCCCGCTGGGAGGACGGCTACCAGAACTACGAGAGCGTCGAGGGGCTTGACCTCGACTGCTTCCACGAGACGGTGCAGCGGCTGCTCCAGACCGGGCGCGCGCAGTTTCCCATCTTCGATTTCACGGCGAGCCGCCGCTCGGAAAAGACCTTTGAAATTTCCTACGACGAGCACACCTATCTGATCATCGAGGGCATCCACGCCCTCAACCCGCTGCTCACCGACACGCTCGCACCGCACCGCACCGTCAAGCTCTACATCAGCGTGCACAGCGATTTTGTGGACGACGGCGGGCGCGTCCTGCTGGGCGCGCGCGACCTGCGCCTCACCCGGCGGCTGCTGCGCGATTTCTACTACCGGGGCACCGGCGCGGAGGAGACGCTGCAGATGTGGGATTATGTGCTGCGCGGCGAGGACCTCTATATCCGGCCCTTCCGCGAATTCGCGGACGCGCACATCAACTCCACCCACAATTACGAGCCCTTCCTCTACCGAGACACCCTCGCCGGAATGCTGCGGCAGACCGGCCCGGACTCCCCCTACCGCGAGACGATCGACCGGCTGACCGATTCCGCCCGACATTTCTTCGGCATCGACCAGGCGCTGGTTCCCAAGACCTCCCTCATCCAGGAGTTCATCAAGCGGGACTGACCGGCCGTTTCACACGAAAAATTCGAGACCTCCCCGGCGTAAATGCCGGGGAGGTCCTTTTGTTTCCTTCCGGGTGATTGAAAAAGCCGCGTGGATATGCTATGCTTATTTTCGACAAATTTCGACATCCGGGAGGGCATCTCATGTTTGGGCTGATGGGCCTGTTCGGCGCCGCCTGCATCCTGTGGGGCGCCGGCGCCTACCTGCGGCTTTTCCTTCGGCGTCCGCGCTATGACGACCCGCTCGCCCACGCGCAGGCGCTTTCCCTTTCCCGCACGCTCGACCGGCGGCTCGAGGCCTCCTCCCTGCGGCGGGTCGTCTGGCTCAAATTCTACGCCAACATGCTGCTTCCCTTCTGGGGGATCGCAGGCGGACTCCTGCTCGGATACGCCGTCCTTTCGGGCGCGGCCCTCTCCCCGGGCGCCGCCGTCTGGATGGCGGCGGGCGGCTGCGCGCTGGCGAATCTGCTCTTCCTGCGCTTTTACGACCGGCTCTCCTTCTGGGTCAACGCGGCGGCCTGTCTCGCACAGGCGGCCGCCTGCTTCTTCGCGCCGCCCGGCGGTCTCTTCCCCCGGCCGCCCCTGTGGGCCGCCGTTGCCGCCGCCGCGCTGTGCGCCTGCAACCTCGCCTACTTCTGGAGGCGGCGCGCCCTCTTCTCCCCCGCCGCCGGGGAGCCCGGCGAATGGGACGGCGCGCTTCCCGCCGGGGAACCGGAGGCGCTCACCATTCCGGAAGCCGCCGCGTTTTTCCGCGAGGTCCCGGACGGCGCGCCGCCCGGAACGCCCATCCGCAAAGGTCCCGCCCCGGCCGCGCGTGCGACGGAGGAGGGGCCCGCCCCGTCAGCCTCTCCCGCCGCCCGGCTCGACTGGCTGCTCGACCGCGGCGCGGCGCCCACGCAGGATGATTTGCCGCGCGCCCAGCGGATCCCCCTGCGCGCCCGGGCGAACTGCCGGGAAGCGCCCGTCCCCGCACGTGCGGCGTTCAGAACTGTTCGATGCGGCGCTGGAGCCTCAGCTCGGTGCGGCGCGCGCCCGCGTCCCACTCGGCGCGTTCCTCGTCCGTCTCGGGGACCAGGCGGGGCACCGGCGTGGGGCGCTCGTGCGAGTCGAGCGCGACGAGGGTGAAATAGGCGCGGTTCACAAGCTCCTTCGTCCCGTCCAGCCGCTCGACGAACGCCTCCACCCGCACCTCCATCGACGTGACGCCCACGTGGGTGAGCTGTCCGATCAGCAGGACGGTGTCGTTGGCGTAGGCGGCCTTTTTGAACTGGAGGTTGTCGATCGAGACGGTCGTGACGTCCCGGTGGGCGTGCCTGCGCGCCGTCACCGCCGCCACCACGTCCATCCACGCCACCAGCTTGCCGCCGAAGAGACGGCCGTTGCCGTTGGTATAGCCCGGCATGACGATCTGTATCTGCTCGGTGCGGGATTCCGAGACCCGGTGTTCCGAAAGGTTTTCCATAACTGACGCCTCCGTTATTTTTGTGGTTTCATCTTAACAGCTTCCGCGCGCCTGCGCAAGCGGACGCCCCGCCGGGGAGACCCCGGCGGGGCGTTATATGGCCGGCAGCAACCGCCGGCGCTCTATAAAGACAGCTCGCCCACGCGTTTATGTAGGCGTGAACTGGCTGCCCGTGTCGCCCAATCCGAAACTGATCGAAAGGGCATGGTTGATCTGTCCCATCGAGCCGTCGTCGAGGCGGCCCATCTTCTCCTTGAGGCGCTTTTTGTCAATGGTGCGGATCTGCTCGAGCAGCACCACCGAGTCCTTCGACAGGCCGCACCCGTCCGAATGGATTTCGATGTGGGTGGGCAGTTTGGATTTTTCCTTCTGGCTGGTGATCGCGGCGGCGATCACCGTGGGGCTGTAGCGGTTTCCGACGTCGTTTTGAACGATCAGCACCGGCCGCACACCGCCCTGTTCCGAGCCTACTACCGGGCTGAGATCGGCGTAGTAGATCTCTCCCCTTTTTACGGTCACGTCCATCACTCTCCGTGGTTATGGGCGGGCGAGCACGCCGCCCGTATTCGCATTTTTAACGCGTTATCCTGCACCGATATTTTGAACCTCCAGGGCATGGTTTAAACAGCGCGGGGGAAAAATGTTCCCGCGCCTTTACCATTCTATTTCCGGGCGCGTCTTTTTGACAGCAAAAACGGCCCGCACCTTACGGTGCGGGCCGTTTGAAACCTGCCGGTTCATTCGAGAATCCTGAAATTCAGAATCTCCGCCTCGAAGTCGTTCTGCGGAATCGAAAGTTTCAGGATATTTCCGTTTTCCCCGTCGATCACGAGCGAGAACTCCCCCTCCTCGATCGCGCCCGTCACGACGAGCTTTCCCTCCCGTTCCTCGAAACGCACACCCTGGTCGTTCAGCGCGGCGTTGAGGGCCGAAAGGATCATCTTGGAGGCGGCCTTGCCCGGGACGCTGTCGGGCGTGAAGTCAAAGCTGAGGTCCCCGTACTGGACGGTCACCTTGTCGGTAAAAAAGGTCATCTTGATGTCCCGGATACTTTCGGGCGACTGGAAGGTCACAACCGCGCAGTTCATCGGCTTTTTGTAGATCGTCATCTCCGTCTCCAGCTCGCCGTAGCGGACCCTGGCCGTGGTCTGGAACGACTGGCTGAGGTTCTGACGCATCCGCTCCGCCGCCGACTCCTCCCGCTCCTTCGCGCCGCAGCCCGCCGCGCCCAGCAGCAGCGCCGCCGCCAGCAGGATACCGAACACCCGTTTCATCATCGGGACTCCTCCTTTGTTTACCGGTCGTTATCCGCGAACACGCGCGGGAGCGCGTCGATCACGTCGCGGGAGAGCATCGCGTATTGGGAAAGCTCGCCTGCGGCGTAATCGCCCGCCATGCCGTGCAGCCAGACGCCGCAGGCGGCGGCCTCCTCCGGGCTCCTGCCCTGCGCGGCGAGCGCGGCCACCAGCCCCGCGAGCACGTCTCCGCTGCCCGCCTTGGCGAGCCCCGCGTTGCCCGTCGTGTTGATCCACACCCGGCCCCCGGGCGCGGCGGTCAGCGTGTGGGCGCCCTTGAGCGCCACCGTGACCCCGTACTCCTGCGCGAACGCCCTGCCTGCGGTCAGCGCGTCCGGCTTGAGCTGCTCGAGCGGCAGCGTCGTCAGCCGGGAGAGCTCCATCAGGTGAGGCGTGAGGATGATCTCCGCCTTTTTGTCCTTCAGTATATCTATATTCCGCGCAAGCGCATTTATACCATCCGCGTCGATGACAAGCGGACAGGAAACCTGCCGCACGAGCTCGCAGACGATGCGGCAGGCGTCCGGCCCTGTGCCCAGGCCGTTTCCTGCCAGCACCGCCGTGCTGCGTTCCGCCGCCTCGAGCAGCGCGTCCATCGCCTTGCAGGAGAGGGTTCCGTCCGGGTTCTGCGCTAGCGGCAGCAGCACCGCCTCGGGCAGCATGGGCAGCACGGTGCGGCAGACCTCCTTGGTGGAGGCGAGCGTCACGTAGCCCGCGCCGGAGCGCATCGCGGCGAGTGTCGAGAGCACCGCCGCCCCCATGTACCGCTGGGAGCCCGCGACGTTCAGAAGCTTGCCGTAATCCCCCTTGTGGCTGTCGCGGCGGCGGCGGGGCAGCCGGTCGAAGACCCAGCCGCGGTCGACAAGGGTGAAGAGGGGGGACACCCCTTCGTGCGCCTCGGACGGGATGCCGATGTCCGCGACGACCACCTCGCCGCAGAATTCCGCGGCGGAGGGCATCGCGGTGGCGGGCTTGTCGCTGTCGAAGACGACCGTCATTCCCGCGCGCACCGCGCAGGGGTCGGCCTCCCCCGTGTCGGCGTTTACCCCGCTGGGGATATCGAGCGCGAAGACCTGCACGCCCACGCCGCTGATCAGGCGACAGATGTCCCGGTGGCGCTCGTCGAGCTCTCCGTGGAAGCCGGTTCCGTAGATCGCGTCGACCAGCAGGTCGGTCGAGGCGAGCCGCTCGGTCAGGTATTCGGGATCGTCCCCGTAGCCGACGACCGCGATGTCCATCACGCCGATCCGCCGGAGCATCTCGGCGGCCTCGGGCGTCCTGGGGTCCCCGTCGGTCAGCACGACCGCGA
>NZ_CABUCJ010000061.1 GCF_902490045.1 uncultured Anaerotruncus sp. | reverse complement strand
GCTCCTCGATGTAGGCGGCGGCCTCGGCCGCGCTGTCGAAGGTGCGGTAGGCGGCGGTCGGGATGCCGTATTTCTGCATGAGGTTTTTGGCGAACACCTTGCTGCCCTCGATGCGGGCGGCGGCCCTGTTGGGGCCGAAGGTGCGGATTCCCGCGGCGTTCATCGCGTCGACCATACCGAGCGCGAGCGGGTCGTCGGGCGCGACGACCGCCAAATCGACCGCGTGCTCCTTTGCGAACGCGACCATCCCGTCGAGGTCGGTCGCCTTGATGGGGACGCACTCCGCGTCGGCGGCGATGCCGCCGTTTCCGGGCGCGCAGTAGATGGTTTCCGCCCTGGGGTTCTCGCGGAGCTTGCGGATAATCGCGTGTTCGCGCCCACCTCCGCCGACTACCAAAATCTTCATGAGGCCGTCCTCCTGTTTTTATTATCTCATATCCGGTCGCGCCGGGAATTTTTTGCCGCAGGGAGGCGCCGCCGCCCGCAATCCCCGTGGATTGTAAGGCGGACCGGCACCGCGCGGCGGGAAATTCAGCGGCGCGCCTTAATGATGGAACAACCGGATGCCCGTAAAGGCCATTGCGATGCCGTATTTATCGCAGGTCTCGATCACGTTGTCGTCGCGGATCGAGCCGCCCGGCTGCGCGATGTAGCGCACGCCCGAACGGTGGGCGCGCTCGATGTTGTCGCCGAACGGGAAAAACGCGTCCGAGCCGAGCGAAACGCCGTCGAGCCTGTCGAGCCACGCCCGCTTCTCCTCCCGCGTCAGCGGAACGGGGCGCTCGGTGAAGAACTGCTGCCACGTCCCCTCCGCCAGCACGTCCATCCAGTCGTCCGAGATGTACACGTCGATCGTGTTGTCCCGGTCGGGTCGGCGGATGTCCGCCCTGAAGGGCAGGCCCAGCACCTTTTCATGCTGGCGCAGCCACCAGATGTCCGCCTTGTTGCCCGCAAGGCGGGTGCAGTGGATGCGGCTCTGCTGGCCCGCGCCGATGCCGATGCACTGGCCGCCCTTGGCGTAGCAGACCGAATTGGACTGGGTGTATTTGAGCGCGATCAGCGCGATCACGAGGTCGCGCTTCGCGTCGCCGGGCAGGGTTTTGCAGTCGGTGACGACGTTCTCCAGCAGGGCGTCGTCGATCTTGAGCTCGTTGCGCCCCTGCTCGAAGGTGATCCCAAAGACGTCCTTGTGCTCGACCGGCGCGGGGGTGTAGGCCGGGTCGATTTTGACGACGTTGTAGCCGCCCTTCCGCTTGGTTTTCAGCACTTCGAGCGCCTCGCCGGTGTAGCCGGGCGCGATGACGCCGTCGGACACCTCGCGCGCGAGCAGCTTCGCGGTCTGCACGTCGCAGACGTCGGAGAGCGCGACCCAGTCGCCGTAGGAGGACATGCGGTCGGCGCCGCGGGCGCGCGCGTAGGCGCTCGCGATCGGGCTGAGCTCGATGTCGTCCACGAAGTAGATCTTCTTTTCCACCTCGGTCAGCGGCAGGCCGACCGCCGCCCCGGCGGGGCTCACATGCTTGAACGACGCCGCGCTGGGCAGTCCCGTCGCGGCCTTCAGCTCCCGGACGAGCTGCCAGGAGTTGAACGCGTCGAGGAAGTTGATGAAGCCGGGCTTGCCGTTTAACACCTCTACCGGCAGCTCGCCCTCCTCCATAAAGATGCGCGCGGGTTTCTGGTTGGGGTTGCAGCCGTATTTCAGTTCCAGTTCCTTTGCCATGCCGCCGTCCTCCTCAGTGGTTTTTGTTGACGATGCGCGTCTCGCAGGTCCCCGCCGCCACGTCGATGTAGCGGACGAAGAGGGAGACCTTGTTCTCTTCGTTGAGGTTCTCCCAGAGCGTTTCGGTGAAGGCGTCGATATCCCCCTCGACCGCGACCTCCTCCGGTTCCCCCTCAAACGAGGGGATCGGGTTTCCGTCGCAGCGGTAGGTGTGGATAAAATGCCCCTCGCCCGGGCGCGGGTCCCAATACTGGAAGAAGTAGCGGCGCACCGAAGAGGGGTCGCCGTCCGCGCTCTTCAGGATCGAGAGGCGGTAGTCGAAGCCGTGCAACAGCCCCGACACGCGCGGGGTATAGTTGGGGGCGTCCGGCTCGAAGGTGCGGGTGCGCAGCGCGTCCGCAAAGGAGCCTCCCCTCGAGAGGAAGTCATAGACCGTGTCGGTCTGGTCGCCGTTGGTGACGATCGTCGTGCCGCCGAGCACCCGGACCGGCGAATAGATGATCAGCGACGGGTCGGAGAGCTTTGCCGGGTCGAACGCCTCGGTGCGGATGCCCTCCCCGTCGGTGACGAAAATCCGGTTGCGGCTGTTTTCGCTGCGCCCCATGATGAAATAGGCGGCGACGGCGTGCTTTCCCTCCGCACTGCGCCCGAGCAGGATGCCGCGGCCCGGGTAGGCGTTCTCTCTGAGCAGCTTTGCAATGTCCTGTTTCATTTCATTCCCTCCAATTGTCCGCTGCATACCAATTCCAGCGCCTTCGGGAGCAGCACCCATTCGGCCTGCTCCATGACGCGCCTCTGTAACAGTTCCGGGGTGTCGCCCGGCAGGACGTCGACCGCCTTCTGTAAAATGATCTGTCCGCCGTCGGTCACCTCGTTGACGAAGTGCACCGTCGCGCCGGTGACCTTCACGCCGTAGGAGAGCGCCGCCTCGTGCACATGCAGGCCGTACATCCCGTCCCCGCAGAAGGAGGGGATGAGCGCCGGATGCACGTTGATGATCCGGCGGTCGTAGTTTTCGACGACCCTGCTCCCCAGCACGTAGAGGAAGCCCGCCAGCACGACATAGTCCGCCCCGAACCGCTCGAGCGCCGCGAGGATCGCCTCGTCGTAGTCGCCGCGGGAGGCATATGCCTTCCGCGCGACCACCTCGGCGGGGATGCCCGCCTTTTTGGCGCGCTCGAGCGCGAAGGCGCCCTCCTTCGAGGAAATAACGCCGGCGAGCTCGGCGCTCGGCAGCTCGCCGCGCGCCTTCGCGTCGATGAGCGCCTGCAGGTTGGTCCCGCCTCCCGAAACGAGCACCACCACCCGTTTCAGCATAGCTCGACCCCCCGCTCGCCGTCGTCGACATAGCCGATCACCTTGGCGCGCTCGCCGTGGTCGCTGAGGATTTCGACCGCGCGCTGCGCGTCGTCCTTGCCGACCACGAGCACCATGCCGATGCCCATGTTGAAGGTGTTGTACATGTCGTGCTCGGAAATCCCGCCGATCCGCTGGATCATGTCGAAGAGGGGCAGGCTCGTCGCGAGCCGCTTGCTGACGAGGGCGCGCTTGCCCTCGGGCAGGGCGCGCGGGATGTTCTCGTAGAAGCCGCCGCCCGTGATGTGGGCGACCGATTTGACGGCCAGGCGCTCCATCACGGCGAGCACCGGCTTCACGTAGATGCGGGTGGGCGCGAGCAGCGCCTCGCCGAGCGTCGCGCCCAGCTCGTCGTAGTAGCGGTCGAGCACGCCGGGGGCCTCCACGTCAAAGACCTTGCGCACGAGGGAAAAGCCGTTGGAGTGCACACCGTTGGATCTGATGCCGACGAGCGCGTCCCCCGCCGCGACGGTGGTGTTGTCAAGGATTTTGGCCTTGTCCACCGCGCCGACCGCGAAGCCCGCGAGGTCGTATTCGTCCTCGGGGTAGAAGCCGGGCATCTCGGCGGTCTCGCCGCCGGTGAGCGCGCAGCCCGCCTGGACGCAGCCCTCCGCGACGCCCGAAACGATCTGGGCGATCTTTTCGGGGACGTTTTTGCCGCAGGCGATGTAGTCGAGAAAGACGAGCGGCTTCGCGCCGCAGCAGATGATGTCGTTGACGCACATCGCCACGCAGTCGATGCCGACGGTGTCGTGCTTGTCCATCAGAAAGGCGAGCTTCAGCTTGGTGCCGACCCCGTCGGTGCCCGCGCAGAGCACCGGGTTGGGCATCCCCGCCAAATCGAGCTCGAAGAGGCCGCCGAACCCGCCGAGGCCGCCGAGCACGCCGCCCGTCATCGTGCGCGCCACATGCGATTTCATCAGCTCGACCGCTTTGTATCCGGCGGTGACGTCGACGCCCGCCGCCTTGTAGCTCTCGGAATAGCTGTTGTTCATGCCTGTTCCCTCCGCTTGGCCTTTTCGCTGAGCTTGTGTTCAAACTTGTCCTTCGGGGTCTCGTCGGGCACCTCGATCGGGTATTCGCCCGTGAAGCAGCCGACGCAGAAGCCGCAGTGCGCCCCGCGGGCGATCTGCTGGACCCCCTCGACGCTCAGGTAGTGGAGGGAGTCGACGCCGATCGTCTCCGCGATCTCGGGGATCGTCATCCTGCAGGCGATCAGCTTGTCGCGGCTGTCGATGTCGGTGCCGAAGAAGCAGGGATTCCGGAAGGGCGGCGCGGAGACGGCGAAGTGCACCTCTTTGGCGCCCGCCTCCCGCAGCAGCCTGACGATCCGCCCGCAGGTGGTGCCGCGCACGATCGAATCGTCGATCAGCACGACCCGCTTGTCCCGCACCGTCTCTGCGATAACGTTGAGCTTGATGCGCACCGCGTTTTCCCGCTGGCCCTGGGTGGGCTGGATGAAGGTGCGCCCGACGTAGCGGTTTTTGATGAAGCCGACCCCGTAGGGGATGCCCGACTCGCGCGAATAGCCGAGCGCCGCGTCGAGGCCCGAATCGGGCACGCCGATGACGACGTCCGCCTCGATCGGGTGCTCTCGGTAGAGGATCCGTCCGGCGCGCTGGCGCGCCTCGTGGACGCTCACCCCCTCGACCACCGAGTCGGGGCGCGCGAAGTAGACGTATTCAAAGACGCAGAAGCTGCTTTTGCCGCCGCAATGGGTGCGGATGCTCCGGAGCTCCCCGTCCTCGGCGACCACGATCTCCCCCGGCTCGACGTCCCGCAAAAACTGCGCGCCGATGCTGTCGAAGGCGCAGCTCTCGGAGGCGAAGGCGTAGCCGCCCTCCGTTTTGCCGATGCAGAGCGGCCGGAAGCCGTTGGGGTCGCGGGCCGCGATCAGCTTTTTGGGGGACATGACGATGAGCGAATAGGCCCCCTTGAGGGTGTACATCGCCTTGGCGACCGCCTCCTCGATGCTCGGGGAGAGCAGCCGCTCGCGGGTGATGATATAGCTGATGACCTCGCTGTCGTTGGTCGTGTGGAAGATCGCGCCGTTCATTTCGAGCTGGCGGCGCAGGTCGGGGGCGTTGACCAGGTTGCCGTTGTGGGCGAGCGCCATCGTGCCCTTGCAGTGGCGCACGACGAGCGGCTGGGCGTTGACGACGCTGCCGTTGCCCGTCGTCGAATAGCGGCAGTGGCCCACCGCCATATTGCCCTGCCCGAGTCTTTCGAGCACGTCCCGGTTGAAGACGTCGGGCACAAGGCCCACGTTCTTGTGGCAGTTGATGACGCCGTCGTCGTTCACCGCGATGCCGCAGCTCTCCTGGCCGCGGTGCTGGAGCGCGTAAAGCGCGAAATAGGCGCTGGTCGCCACGTCGGTGCGGCTGTTTTCGTAGACGCCGAAAACGCCGCACTCCTCATGCAGTTCGCTGTACAAATCGATTCCCTCCATCGGAAATTCGTGGATATCCTTCATTTATTCGCCGAGCAGGCGGCGCATCACTTCGTGGTACGCGCCCTCGACGCCGCCCAAGTCGCGGCGGAAACGGTCCTTGTCGAGCTTTTCGCCCGTCTTGCTGTCCCAGAAGCGGCAGGTGTCGGGGGAAATTTCGTCGGCGAGGATGATCCTGCCGTCGGGGGTCTTGCCGAATTCGAGCTTGAAGTCGATAAGCTCGATGCCGAGGTCCTTGAGATAGGCGGCGAGCAGGTCGTTGATCCGGAAGGCGTAATCCGCGATCGTCTTGAGCTCCTCGGGGGTGGCCAGCTCCATCGCAAACACGTGGTAGTCGTTGATCATCGGGTCGCCGAGCTCGTCGTCCTTATAGCTGTATTCGAGCACCGTCTTGGCGAGCTTTTTTCCCTCGGGCAGGCCGAGCCGCTTGGAGAGGGAGCCGGCCGCGATGTTGCGGACGATGACCTCGAGCGGGACGATCGTAACCTTTTTAACGAGGGTCTCGCGGTCGGAGAGCTCCTCAATCAGGTGGGTGGGGATGCCGTTCTCCTCGAGCATCCTCATCAGGTGGTTGGAGACTTTGTTGTTGATGATGCCCTTTTCGGCGATGGTGCCCTTCTTCTGACCGTTGAAGGCGGTCGCGTCGTCCTTATAGGAGACGATGCAGGCGTTCGGGTCGTCGGTCGCAAAGACCTTCTTGGCCTTTCCCTCGTAGAGCTGTTCCCTTTTTTCCATTTCTGTTTCCTCCTAAACTCCTAAATATTTGAATCTTCCGATGATATTACGAATGCCGGCGGGGCGCTCAGCCGAGCTGCTCCTGGAGCTTGCGGTCCTTTTCGATGACGCCCTGCTTCATCTCTTCCTTCCTGACCGACAGCTTGTACGCGATCTCCGCGTCGGTCACGCCGATGATCTGCGCCGCGAGGATCGCCGCGTTCTGCGCGCCGTCGATCGCCACCGTCGCCACCGGGATGCCGGAGGGCATCTGCACCGTCGCGAGCAGGGCGTCCAGCCCGTCGAGGGTGGAGGATTTGACCGGGATGCCGATGACCGGCAGGGTCGTGTGCGCTGCCAGCACGCCCGCCAAATGCGCCGCCTTGCCCGCCGCCGCGATGATCGCGGCAAAGCCGTGGTCGCGCGCCGACGCCGCGAACTCGCACGCGAGCGCGGGGGTCCGGTGCGCGCTCATGACGTGGACCTCCACGCCGATGCCAAACCCCCTGAGGGTGTCAATCGCGCCCTTGACGACCGGCAGGTCGCTGTCGCTGCCCATGATGACCGCTACTTTCTTGTCCGCCAATTCCGACACTTCCCTTTCCATTT
Organism: uncultured Anaerotruncus sp.; assembly: GCF_902490045.1. Classification (GTDB taxonomy): domain Bacteria; phylum Bacillota; class Clostridia; order Oscillospirales; family Ruminococcaceae; genus Anaerotruncus. The sequence continues at coordinate 7,555 of NZ_CABUCJ010000061.1, read as the reverse complement.
CCGTTTTCTGCAAATGAAAAACAGGCTGCGATCGCTCGCAACCTGCACTACTTCCGCGAAGGCATGGCGGACCCGCCCGCCGGGCGCCCCAAAAGGCCGCCTGCCAGCCGGATGCAGCTCTCCCTTGATGATCCGCATTCGCCCATCAGAAGAGCCATTTCCGCCACCTCCGCAATCAAAATACACTTTTAGTCTACAGGATTCCGCCGGCAATTTCAATTGGAAAATGCCGCGTTTTGAAAGATTGGAGGGTTGATTTAAAATGTACGATCTTGCAGGATCCTTTTTGTAGAATTGCACGACATGTCATACTCTTTCCGCCAGCGGTTTTTTCGCCGCCCGGAAACCCGCGGTTGAGGCGCGTTCTCAATGACCGGACCCTCCGCGCCAAGAGCCTATTTCATCTCGGTATACATGCTGTAGAGGCGGTGGTAGAGCCCGCCCTTCGCCATCAGCTCGGCGTGGGTGCCCTGCTCGGCGATCCCCTCCTCGGTCAGCACAAGGATGAGCTGCGCGCCGCGGATGGTCGTCAGGCGGTGGGCGATCGTGAAGGTGGTCCTCCCCTTTGCGAGCGTCTCGAGCGACTGCTGGACGATCCGCTCGCTCTCGTTGTCGAGCGCGGAGGTCGCCTCGTCGAGGATGAGGATGGGCGGGTTCTTGAGGAAGACCCGCGCGATGCTGATCCGCTGCTTCTGCCCGCCCGAGAGGCGCACCCCCCGCTCGCCCACGTAGGTGTCGTACCCGTCGGGGAACTCCATGATGAAGTCGTGCGCGCCCGCGAGCTTCGCCGCCTCGACAACCTCCTCGCGGCCCGCCCCCGGGCGGCCGTAGGCGATGTTTTCAAAGACGCTGCCCGCGAAGAGGTAGACCTCCTGCTGCACAACGCCGATATTCCTGCGCAGGGATTCAAGCGTGAGTCCGCGGATATCCTGCCCGTCGATAAGGATGCGCCCCCCGGTCACGTCGTAAAAGCGCGGGATGAGGCTGCAAAGCGTCGTCTTTCCGCCGCCCGACGGCCCCACGAGAGCCACGCTGTCCCCCGGGCGCACGTGCAGGTTGATGTCCGAAAGCACGCAGTGGTCGTCGTCCGAATAGTGGAAGTCCACATGCTCGAACGCGATGTCTCCCGCCACCTCCCTGAGCTCCTTCGCGCCGGGCGCGTCGTGGATGTCCACCGGCGCGTCGACCACCTCGAGGAACCGCTCGATGCCCGTCATGCCGCGCTGGAACTGCTCGGTGAACTCGACGATCCGGCGGATGGTGGTGAGCAGCGTCGTCACATAGAGCAGATAGGCCATCAGGTCGGCCGCGTTGATCCTGCCGTAAATCATGAAGAGCCCGCCCGCGATCATCACGGCGGCGTACATGATGCCGTCGAAGATGCGGGTCACGCTGCCGAAGCCCGCCATGTAGCGGTACTGCTCCCGCTTGATGTCGAGGAACTCCTCGTTGCCCCCGCGGAACTTTTCCCGCTCGATCTGCTCGTTGGCAAACGATTTGACCACCCGGATGCCGAGCAGGCTGTCCTCCACCTGCGCGTTGAGCTCGCCGATCTGGTTGCGCGATTTCTTGAAGGCGCGGCGCATGCGGGTGTTGAAATACATCGCGCAGAGGACCATCAGCGGGATGAGCGCGAAGATGATCAGCGTGAGCCAGAGGTTGGTGTTCGCGAGGATGAGGAAGGACACGACCATCTTGAGCGCCGCGATGAAGTACTCCTCGGGGCAGTGGTGGGCGAACTCGGTCACGTCGAACAGGTCGCTCGTGATGCGCGCCATCAGCTGGCCGATCTTGGTACTGTCGAAATAGGCGAAGGAGAGCCGCTGGAGATGCTCGAACAGGTCGCTGCGCATGTCCGTCTCGATGTGCGCGCCCATCACGTGGCCGATGTTCTGCATGTAGTAGTTGGCCGCCATGTCGATCACCCGCAGCAGCAGGTAGAGCAGCCCGATCTTCAGGATGAGCGAAACGGTGAGGCTCGCAAGGTCGTTCATGCCCAGGTCGGTGATATACCGCACCATCAGCGGCAGCACCAGCTCGCACACCGTCGTCAGCGAGGCGCAGAAGAGGTCGAGCGCCAGCACCCCGCGGTATTTCTTAAAATAAGGAGCGAACCGCCGGAGCAGTTCGCTGGTTTTGATTTGCCGGTTCATTCCGTACCCCTCTCTTTCCATCAGTCTATCTTAACACATCTTTTCACAAAATGCCATGCCCGCAAAATCGACAAATCGGAAGACCGTCCCCGCCCCCTCCTTTATGGATTTCGGCGCACAAAAAGAGGCCCGCCAAATGGCGGGCCTCTTTTTTCCTCTTATTTCCGCTCGCGCAGCGGGATGTATTCGGCGCGGGGCGCCACGCTCTGGTAGGCGGGGCGGATGATCTTGCCCGCGTTGCACAGCTCCTCGATGCGGTGGGCGCTCCAGCCCGCGATGCGCGCGATGGCGAAGATCGGGGTGAAGAGCTCGGTCGGCAGGTCGAGCATGCTGTAGACGAAGCCGCTGTAGAAGTCGACGTTGGCGGAGACGCCCTTGTAGATGCGGCGCTCCTCGCCGATGACCTCGGGCGCGAGCCGCTCGACGAGGGAGTAGAGCTCGTATTCCTTATCGAGTCCCTTCTCCTCCGACAGCGATTTGACGAACGCGCGGAAGATGTCGGCGCGCGGGTCGGAGAGGGAGTAGACCGCGTGGCCCATGCCGTAGATGAGGCCCGCGTGGTCGAACGCCTGCTTGTTGAGCAGCGCCTTGAGGTAGCCGCGCACGGCGTCCTCGTCGGTCCAGTCGGGCAGGGTCTTCTTCATGTCGTCAAACATCTTGACGACCTTGATGTTCGCGCCGCCGTGCCGCGGGCCCTTGAGGGAGCCGATCGCGGCCGCGATGGCCGAATAGGTGTCGGTCGCGGAGGAGGAGACGACGTGGGTCGTAAAGGTCGAGTTGTTGCCGCCGCCATGCTCCGCGTGGAGCACGAGCGCCACGTCGAGCACATTGGCCTCCAGCGCGGTGTATTTGCTGTCGGGGCGCAGGATGCGCAGAATGTTTTCCGCCGTCGAAAGCTCGGGGTCGGGCGCGTGGATGTAGAGGCTCTGCCCCTCGTGGTAGTGGTTGTAGGCCTGGTAGCCGTAGACCGACAGTAGCGGGAAGAGCGCGATGAGCTGGAGGCACTGGCGCAGCACATTGGGGATGCTGATGTCGTCGGCGCGGTCGTCGTAGGAATAGAGGGTGAGCACGCTGCGCGCGAGGGTGTTCATCATGTCGCGGCTCGGCGCTTTCATGATGATGTCGCGCACAAAGCTGGTCGGGAGCGTCCGGTAACGGGCGAGCAGGGCCGAAAAGTCCTTCAGCTGCCGTTCGCCGGGCAGCTGCCCGAAGAGCAGCAGGTAGACGGCCTCCTCGAAACCGAACCGCTTTTCACGGATGAATCCGGAGACGAGGTCCTTGATGTTGATGCCGTGGTAGAAGAGCTTGCCCTCGCAGGGGATGGTCGAGCCGTTCTCGTCCACCATGCTGGACTGGATCTCGGAGATCTCGGTGAGCCCGGCGAGCACGCCCTTGCCGTTGATGTCGCGCAGGCCGCGTTTCACGTCCAGTTTCTCATACAGCGCGGGGTCAATGGCGCTGCCCTTCCGGCAGAGCTCGGAAAGGTCCAGTATTTCCTGTGTAATCTCGGAATACGGATTGTTGGACGACATGTGTCACACTCCCTTTCTGTTTCTCTTTATGTATTGATTTAATAAATCACCTTATAATACAAAAAAATTGTGGACCATTCGTTTCCAAACATTGAATAACGCAAAGCCGCCTGTCGAATCGAATCTCGGCAGACGGCCATCCGTCATGGCGCACACGGCCGCGAGGCAGGGCCCGGCGGTCCCGGTTACAGCTTACAGGGGGACGAAACATTCCCCCAGTTTAGTATGAGGTTATTATATCACATTTTCCCCGTTTCGGCAACCCCGCTTGAAAAATCTTCCTGCTGAAAAAGAGACCGCCCGACGGGCGGCCTCTTTCTCCGGCGCATGCAAATCTTCGGGGAGAGGCTGGGCCGGCGCGCGCCGCCTACGCCCCGCCCGGCGCGAGACAGGGCGCGAGGTAGGCCGAAAAGGCGGAGGGCAGCGGATAGTCCTCCCGCAGTCCCCGGGGGTCGATCCACTCGAGCCCCTCCCCCGCCTGTGCCTCCTCGACGGTGACGCGGTAGCCGGTCATATGCCACTCGATGTGGGTAAAGATGTGCTTTGCCGGACCGAGCGGCTCCACCCGCAGCGGGGCCAGTCCCAGCGCGCGCGCCGCCTCGACGGCGTCCGCGCCGCCGAGCGCGCCCGGCAGGTTCGGCAGCTCCCACAGCCCCGCCAGCAGCCCCTTTGCCGGGCGGCGGCGCAGCGCGATCAGCTCGTCCCTCACGAGCAGGAGCACGGTGCGCTCTTCGACGCGGCGCGCCTTTTTCGCGGCCTTGACGGGGTAGGCGGTCTCCTTCCCCGCCGCGTGCGCCTCGCAGAGGCCCGCGAGCGGGCAGCGCCCGCAGGCGGGCGGGCCGTTCGGCGCGCAGACGGTCGCACCCAGCTCCATGAGCGCCTGGTTGAACGCCCCCGCGCGGCCGGCGGGAATGATCCCGCGCACCGTCTTTTCAGCGGCGCGCCTGACCGCGGGGTCGGCGATGTCGCTCCCGTCGGCCGTCAGCCGGGAGAGCACCCGCAGCACGTTGCCGTCCACGGCGGGCTCGGGCAGGCCGAACGCGATCGACGCGACCGCCCCGGCCGTGTAGGGGCCGACGCCCGGCAGCGTCAAGAGCGCCTCGCGGGAGGCGGGCAGCTCCCCGCCGTGGGTTTCCATGATGACCTTCGCGGCCTTTTGCAGGTTGCGGGCGCGGCTGTAGTAGCCGAGCCCCTCCCACAATTTCAAAAGCTCCCGCTCGTCGGCGGAAGCCAGCTCCGCCGGACCGGGCAGCGCGGAAAGAAACCGCGCGAAATATCCCTTGACCGCCTCCACGCGGGTCTGCTGAAGCATGATCTCGGAAATCCATACGCGGTAGGGAGTGACCTCCCGCCGCCAGGGCAGGTCACGGGCGTTTTCCGCGTACCAGCCGAGCAGCGGTTCGACGATCTCTTCCAGCCTCATGGCAGCTTCCGCATCCGTTCCACCAGCCTGCGGTAGACGGGGTACATCTCCGGTTCGCTGCTGTAGCTTTCGATCTCGCTGATCGGTATCCACTGCACCCCGCTGTTCTCGTCGCTCTTGACGGCCAGCGGCTGGTCCTCCGGCGCGGTCAGCAGGTAGGCGACCGACAGGTGCAGGTGGGTGGAGACGTATTTCCCCCGCTTGACGTGTCCCGGTACCGTCAGCACGTCCAGCCCCGCGATCTCCCGGGAGAGGGGCGACACCCGCAGGATGCCCGTCTCCTCGCGCGCCTCCCGCACCGCGACCGCTAGCAGGTCGGGCGCGCCGTCCGCGTGACCGCCCGTCCACGCCCACGAGCGGTAGATGTTGTGCCACACCATCAGCGTCTTGTCGCGCGTCTCGTTTACGATAAAGCCCGACGAGGTGATGTGTCCCGCGAGACATTCGCGGGTGAGCACCGTATCGGGAAAATGCTCGATCATCGAGAGGATGAGCGCCTGGTCGGCGGCCTCCTCCTCCCCGCGCGGCCGGTAGGCCGCGATCTGTTCACGGTAGTCCAACTCTGCTGTCATTCCTTTCGATAGAGCGGTTTCCCCGCCTTGATTGTCGCAAGCACCCGCAGGTCCTTAAGCTCCTCCGCCGGGACTTCCAGCGGGCTGCGGTCGAGCACGACCAGATCCGCCCGCTTTCCCGCGCGGATGGTCCCCTTCCAGCCCTCCTCGAAATACTGGTAAGCGGCGTTCGCCGTGACCCCACGCAGCGCGTCCGGCACCGACAGCCGTTCCTCCGGGCCGAGCACCGCGCCCGCCTTGGTGCGCCGGTTGACCACGCACCAGACGGTAAAGAGCATATCCGGCCGGATGACCGGCGTATCCTGGTGGAAGGTGTAGACGACACCTTCCCGGAGCGCGCTCGCGGCGGGGCTGATCTTTTCGGCGCGCCGCGCACCGAAGTTTTTGAGGTGCACATCCCCCCAGAACCAGGTGTGCGCCACGAAGAAGGAGGCGATCATACCGAGCTTCGCCATCTCGGCGAGCTGGTCCCCCCGCACGAGCTGCGCGTGGATCATCACCGGGCGAAGCCCCAGGTCCCCGCCCGCGACCTTTTGATAGGCGCTGATCATCTGGCCGCAGGCCGCGTCACCGTTGCAGTGTACAAGCTGCTGCACCCGTTCGTCCACCGCCTGCCGCACAAAGGCCTCCAGCTGTTCGTCGGTGTGGGCGGGGTAGCCCCGGTAGCCGTCCGTCGAGCCCTCGTAGGGCTCGCTCATCCAGGCGGTGCGCCCCTGCGGCGAGCCGTCGAGGAAAATTTTATACCCGCCGATACGCAGGTTCCCGTTGTACCGGCCGTACCACTCCGGGTTTTCCCACAGGAGCTCGGGACACTGCTTCTGGTCGAGGTAGCTCACGACGTCGAGCCGGAGCTTCCCCGCCTCCGACATCCCCCTGAGCAGCTTCCACTCGGACGGACGGGTCAGCCCGTCCTGCACTGTCGTGATGCCGTACCGCAGATAGGCGTCCTGCGCCAGCTCCATCTGGCGGAACCGCTCCTCCTCCGAGGGCTGCGGAACCGCTGCGGAGCGGGAGATGAACGCCGTCTCCTCCAGGTAGCCGTCCGGTTCCCGCGATCCGTCCTCCCTGCCGATCCGCCCGCCGTCCGGGTCCGGGGTGTCCGTTGTGATCCCCATTTCCCGGAGCGCCGCCGAATTCGCCGCCCCCATGTGCCCGGACGTGTGGGAAATCAGAACGGGATTGTCCGGCGCGGCGCGGTCAAGCGCCTCCCGGCAGGGGTGGCGGCGCTCCCTCAGGTCGTTGTGGTCGTAGCCGAACCCGACGATCCATTCGTCGGGCTTCACCTTCCCCTTTTTCCGGTGGTCCGCGATCCGCTCGACCACCTCCGAGATTTCACGGCATCCCTCGAGGGATACGAGCCCGAAGGTCTGCGCGTAGGAGGTGATATGGCTGTGCGAATCGATGAACGCGGGCATCAGCGCGCGGCCCCGCAGGTCCGCCCGCTCCGCGTCCGGGAAGGAAGCCAGCAGCGCCTCCTTCGTCCCCAGCTCCCGGATGATCCCGTCCTCCACGAGCACCGCCTCGGCGCGCCCGCCGCCCTCGAGCGTGAGGATGCTTCCGCCGTAATAGACCGTACGTTCCATGCCGTGCCCCCCTTTTTGTTTCCCCACTATTTTACCACAGCGCATCCTAAAAATCCAATCGAAAAACCGCCCGGCAGATGCCGGGCGGCCTGTCCGCTTTCCGCTATTGGAGCAGCGCCTTTTCGCCCATGGCCGCCGCGCATTCCTGGATGCGGCCGTATGCCTCCCCGTCCGAGTAGTAGGTCTTCCCGCCGAGGGAGAGCAGCGTCAGCGGCTGCGGGTCCTGCCCCTCGCGCAGACGGTCCGCGCCGGGGTCGAGGTAGAGCTTCACCTCCGAGCCGTCCGCGTAGGA
>NZ_CABUCJ010000060.1 GCF_902490045.1 uncultured Anaerotruncus sp. | reverse complement strand
ATCCGTGTCACGGGCGCCGCCGACTTTGGCCGCAGGCCAACCGGAGGCGGCGCGGGGGTCAAGGGGGTCTCCCCTTGCGGCTTCTTTCCCCTATTTCTTGTCCGTACAAGAAATAGGGTCGCTGTCGGTCGACTACCGACAAACTACGCCGCTCACTGAGCGGTAAGCCTAAGAGGCCTCCGGTCGACTACCGGCAAGCTCCGCCGCTCGATGGGCGGCAAAAAAGGAGCCCCTCCCGTTCGGAGGGGCTCCTTTTGATCCGCGGGAAAAACTCAGGCGTTCGCTTTCTGGGTGCGCACGCGGCGGATTTCCTCGGTGAAGAGGGGCACGATCTTGCAGACGTCGCCGACCACGCCGTAATCCGCGACCTCGAAGATCGGGGCGGAGGGATCCTTGTTGATCGCAATGATGATGTCGCTCTCCTCCATGCCGGCGAGATGCTGAATGGCGCCGGAGATGCCGCAGGCGATGTAGAGGTTCGGGCGGACGGTCTTGCCCGTCTGGCCGACCTGGCGGTCCTTCTCAACCCAGCCGGCGTCGACGCAGGCGCGGGAGGAGGAGATGGTGCCGCCGAGCTCGTCGGCGAGCTCTTCAAGCAGCTTGAAGTTCTCGGGGCAGCCCATGCCGCGGCCGCCCGAAACGAGTACCTTCGCATCCTGGATGTCCATCTTCTCGCTGACCTTCTTGATCACCTCGAGGATTTCGACATTCTTGCGGGAGGCGAGGTTCGGGACCTCGAACTTCTCGACCGGGCACTCGGCCCCGTCGATCGGGGAGACGCGCTGCATGACGCCCGGGCGGACCGTCGCCATCTGCGGACGGTGGTCGGGACAGAGGATCGTCGCCATGATGTTGCCGCCGAACGCCGGACGGGTCATCATGAGGTTCTTGGTCTCGGGGTCGATCTCCAGCCCGGTGCAGTCGGCGGTCAGGCCGGTGTGCACGCGCGCGGAGACGCGCGGGGCCATGTCGCGGCCGATCGCGGTCGCGCCGCAGAGGACGACGGCGGGCTTTTTCGCCTGGATGACCTCGTACATCGCCTCGACGTACGGCTCGGTCATGTAGGTTTCAAGCGCGGGGTCGTCCACGACAATCACGCGGTCCGCGCCGTAGCGCGCGAGCTTTTTGGACAGGTCGGTCACCTGGTGGCCCAGCAGGACCGCCGTCACCTCGGTGCCGAGGTCGGCGGCGAGCTGTTTGCCCTTGCCGATCAGCTCGTAGGAAACGCCGGTGATCTTGTTTTCGACCTGCTGCGCGAAGATGAATACGCCTTTATAATCAGAAACAGCCATTTCGTTCACCACTTTCCTCACAGAATGAATTTTTCTTTGAGCCTGTCGACCAGCCAGTTGGCCGACTCCTGCGGGTCGAGGGTCACGACGGTGCCCTTGCCCTTGACGGCCTTGGTGAACGACTTGAAGACCCGCGTCGGGGAACCCTTGAGGCCGATGTTGCCGTCGTCGACCTTGAGGTCGGGACGGGTCCACACCTTGACCTCTTTCTCACGGTAGGCGTCGAAGATGCCGCCCGGGGTCATGTAACGGGGCTCGTTCAGCTCGCTGAGCGCGGTGATCAGGCAGGGCATTTTTGCCTTGAGGATGTGGTAGCGGTCCTCATACTGCCGCTTGACGATCACATAGCCATCTTCGACCTTGAGGTCCTCGGCATAGCTGATGTTGACCAGCCCCAGATGCTCCGCGATCTGCGGGCCGACCTGGGCGGTGTCGCCGTCGATCGCCTGGCGGCCGGTGATGATGAGGTCGTATTCGAGGTTCTCGAGCGCAGACGCGATGGTCGACGAGGTCGCCCAGGTGTCCGCGCCGCCGAACGCGCGGTCGGTGACGAGGACCGCCTCGTCCGCGCCCATCGCCAGCGCCTCGCGCAGCGCCAGGTCGGCCTGCGGCGGGCCCATCGAAACGACGGTGACATGCGCGCCGTACTGGTCCTTGAGACGCAGCGCGGCCTCGAGCCCCGCCTTGTCGTCCGGGTTGATGATGCTGGGAACGCCTTCACGGATCAGCGTTCCGGTCACCGGATCGAGCTTGACCTCGTTGGTATCCGGGACCTGCTTAATGCAAACGACTACTTTCAATTCCTGCAACTCCCTTCTACTTCAAGAACGATCCGGAAATGACCATACGCTGGACCTCGCTGGTGCCCTCGTAGATCTCCGTGATCTTCGCGTCGCGCATCATGCGCTCCACGGGGTAATCCCTCGTATAGCCGTAACCGCCGAAGAGCTGCACGCACTTGGTGGTGACCTCCATCGCGGTCTCGGCGGCGAACAGCTTGGCCATCGCGGCGTCGACCGAGAAGCGCTTCTTGGTGTCCTTGGCCACCGCGGCGCTGTAGACGAGCAGGCGGGCGGCCTCGATCTTGGCCTTCATGTCCGCAAGCTGGAACTGGGTGTTCTGGAACGCCGAAATCGGGCGGCCGAACTGCTTGCGCTCCTTGACGTACTTGACCGTCTCGTCGAACGCGCCCTGCGCGATGCCCAGCGCCTGCGCGGCGATGCCGATACGGCCGCCGTCGAGGGTGCCCATCGCGATGCCGAAGCCCTTGCCCTCCTGCCCGAGGAGGTTCTCCTTCGGGACGATGCAGTTTTCAAAGATCAGCTCGCAGGTGGAGGAGCCGCGGATGCCCATCTTGAGCTCCTTTTTGCCGATCGAGAAGCCGGGGAACTCCTTTTCGACGATGAACGCGGAAATGCCGCGGTTGCCCTTGGATTTATCGGTCATCGCAAAGATGACGTACACGTCCGCCTGGCCGGCGTTGGTGATGAAGATCTTGGAGCCGTTGAGCACATAGTGGTCGCCGTCAAGCACCGCCTTGGTCTGCTGGCCGGAGGCGTCGGTGCCGGCGCCCGGCTCGGTGAGACCGAACGCGCCGAGCTTTTTGCCCTGCGCCATCGGAATGAGGTATTTTTCAATCTGCTCGGGGGTGCCGTACTTTTTGATCGGGTCGCAGCCGAGCGAGGTGTGCGCCGACACGATGACGCCCGTCGTCGCGCAGACCTTAGACAGCTCCTCGACGCACATCGCGTAGGTCAGCGTGTCGCAGCCCTGGCCGCCCAGCTCCTTCGGGAACGGGATGCCCATAAAGCCGTATTTCTGCATCTTCGCGACCGTCTCGGCCGGGAAGCGCTCTTCCTCATCCACTTCCTGAGCAAGGGGCTTCACTTCCTTTTCCGCGAAGTCACGGAAAAGCTGTCTTGCCATCTCCTGCTCTTTGCTGAGTACAAAGTCCATGCAAGTTCCTCCCTAATTTGTTTTATTTCCTGCGAAAGCTGCCCGCGCCAAACCGCGCGGCACAACGGATGCGCCGCGCGGCCTGCGGAGCGGGAGCGGATTTACTTGGAGTAGTCGTAGAAGCCCTTGCCGGTCTTGCGGCCGAGCGTGCCGCCGCGGACCATCTTGCGGAGCAGCGGGTGCGGGCGGTATTTCGGATCGCCGAACTCGTTGTAGAGCACTTCCATGATCGCCAGGCAGACGTCCAGACCGATCAGGTCGCCGAGCGCGAGCGGGCCCATCGGGTGGTTCGCGCCGAGCTGCATGGCGGAGTCGATGCCCTCGACCGACGCGACGCCCTCGGCGTAGATGCCGATCGCCTCGTTGATCATCGGGATGAGGATGCGGTTGACGACGAAGCCGGGGGCCTCCTTGACTTCGACCGGGGTCTTGCCGATCTCCTTGGAGATGGCGACGATCTTTTCGACCGTCTCGGGAGCGGTGTGCAGGCCAGCGGTGACCTCGACCAGCTTCATGACCGGCGCGGGGTTGAAGAAGTGCATGCCCACGATCGCGCGGTCAAGCCCCTGGGACATCTCGGTCAGGGAGAGGGAGGAGGTGTTGGAGGCAAAGATCGCGTCCTTTTTGCAGATCGTCTGCAGCTTGGCGAAGAGCTCCTTCTTGAGGTCCATCTTCTCGAGCGCCGCCTCGACGACCAGGTCGCAGTCGGCCACCTTGTCGTTGAGCCCGGTGGTGATCTTCGCCAAAATCGCGTCCGCCTTCTCCTGTTCCATCCTGCCCTTGGAGACGAGCTTGGTCAGGGACTTTTCGATCTTCTTCTTGCCGCCCGCGGCAAATTCCTCGGTGATGTCGCAGAGCACGACCTCGTAGCCGTCGGTGACCGCGAATGCCTGCGCGATGCCGGAACCCATCGTTCCCGCGCCGATAACGCCAACTTTCATTTCATTTACCTCCATATGTATCTTTTGGGGATTTACTTGTTCTCGAACGGGGCGGGCTTTTCCTTCGCCACGAACGCCTTCATCGCGTTCTGCTGGTCGGCCGTCTCAAAGCAGCTGCCGAACAGCTCCTCCTCGATCGCGATGCCCTCGTCGATCGAAACCTGCAGGCCGTCGTTGATCGCCTTCTTGGTGGCGCGCACCGCGATCGGCGCGTTGCGGGCGATCTTTTCGGCCAGCTTCATCGCCTCGTCCATCAGGCTCTCGAGCGGGACGACGTGGTTGACAAGCCCGAGCGCGAGCGCCTCGGGAGCCTTGATCTTTCCGGTGGTGTAGAGCAGCTCCTTGGCCTTGCCCACGCCGATCGTGCGGGCAAGCCGCTGGGTGCCGCCGAAGCCGGCGGTGATGCCGAGCGAAACCTCCGGCTGCGCGAACACCGCGTTCTCCGACGCGATGCGGATGTCGCAGCTCATGGCCAGCTCGCAGCCGCCGCCGAGCGCGAACCCGTTGACCGCCGCGATGACCGGCACCGGCAGCGTTTCGATCTTGCGGAAGATGTCGTTGCCCTTCTTGCCGAACGCCCTGCCCTCGGCCTTGGTGAGCCCGGACATCTCGGCGATGTCGGCACCCGCGACGAACGCCTTCTCCCCGGCGCCGGTGATGATGACGCAGCGGGTCGCGTCCGTGTCGATCGCGTCGACGACCTTCTCGAGATCGCCGAGCACCTCGCTGTTCAGCGCGTTGAGTGCCTTGGGCTTGTCGATCGTGACCACGCCGACGAAGCCCTTCTGTTCGTAGGTGACGTAACTCAAGGTATTGCCTCCGTTCCTGTGTTTTTTTGCTGTTTCACAACTTTCAGGCACCCGGAACCCCGGATGCCTGGAAGCGTTTGATGCGGATTTACTGGATGTTCTCGACGACCGTCGAGCAGCCCATGCCGCCGCCGATGCAGAGGGTCGCAAGCCCCATCTTGGAGCCGCGCTTCTTCATCTCGTGCAGCAGGGTGACAAGGATGCGGCAGCCGGAAGCGCCCACCGGATGTCCCAGCGCGAGCGCGCCGCCGTTGACGTTGACTTTGGAGGCGTCCCAGCCGAGCTCGATGCCCACGGCCAGAGACTGCGCGGCAAACGCCTCGTTCGCCTCGATGAGGTCCATCTGGTCGATCGTGAGGCCGGTCTTGTCAAACAGCTTCTTGGTGGAGAAGGCGGGGCCGATGCCCATGATGGAGGGGTCGACGCCCGCGGTCGCGCCGGCGACCCATTTGGCCATCGGCTTGATGCCGAGCTCCCTGGCCTTGTCGGCGCTCATGACGACGATCGCGGCGGCGCCGTCGTTGATGCCCGAGGCGTTCGCGGCGGTCACCGTGCCGCCCTCCTTGAAGGCCGGGCGCAGCTTGGCGATGCCCTCGGCGGTCACGCCGTCGCGGGGGAACTCGTCGGTGTCGAACAGGACGGTCTCCTTCTTGACCTTGATGGGGACCGGGACGATCTCGTCCTTGAACTTGCCGGCCTTGCGGGCGGCTTCGCATTTCTGCTGGCTGGAAGCGGCGAACGCGTCCTGCATCTCGCGGGTGACGCCGTATTTCTCGGCGACGTTCTCCGCGGTGATGCCCATATGGTAGTCATTGAAAGCGTCCCAGAGGGAGTCCTTGATCATGCAGTCGATCAGCTTGCCGTCGTTCATGCGGTAGCCGTAGCGCGCCTTGTCGAGCGCGAAGGGGGTCGCGGACATGTTCTCCATGCCGCCGGCAACGATGATGTCCGCCTCGCCCGAAGCGATCATCGCGGCCGCGATATTGACGCATTTGAGGCCGGAGCCGCAGACGATGTTCAGTGTCTGCGCGGGAACCTCGATGGGCAGACCGGCCTTGAGGGCGGCCTGGCGCGCGACGTTCTGGCCCTGCGCGGCCTGGAGCACGCAGCCCATAAACACTTCGTCAACCTGCTCGGGTTTCACGCCCGCGCGGTTGAGGGCTTCCTTGATCACGATAGCACCGAGCTGCGCGGCGGGGACACCCGTGAGGGAACCGCCCATTTTGCCGATTGCGGTGCGGCAGGCACCGGCCAATACGATTTCCTTTGACATGTTGACGCCTCCGATTTTTCTTGAAATTATCAGGTTCCGGGCCGGACCGGCCCTTCGTTTACCAGTATACTACAAGGGTTTTGAAATTGCTATATTTTTAACAAACTTTTCACGATTTTTATAAGTTTGTCTAAATCTCCCCCCTCGCCCGAAACCGCTTTTATGCACTTTTGAAATAAAAGGCCCGAAAGCCCCTGTTCATGCGGGTTTGAGAGGAAAATTCCGGTCATTCCCTCCGCTTAAAAAGCGTGAGCTCCACCGTGTCGGGGCCGATCTCCAGCCTGCGGCAGTCGACCATCTGCCCGATCAGGTGCAGCTCGCTGTCCTGTCCCAGTCCACTCACCCCCGCAAGCTGCCAGAAGAATTCCTCGAGGCCCTCGTTTTTTTCCGCTTGGTTGAGGAACCGGTCGAGGTCGTTCACCTTCTTGCTCTCCGCGGGGTCGTACCGGCTTTTGAGGGAGAGCTCGTAGCCGTCCTCCAGCTTGCGCAGGTCCATCTGCACCCCGTCCGAGCCGACGCTGAAAAAAAACACGATCAGCTCGTCGATCACCTTCGTCATCTTCCTCGCCGTGGCTTCCATATCGATTCCCCCTGTTATTCCCGGTCCCGGCGCAGCGCCTCGATGAGCGGCACCAGCACGATGCACACGAGCCCCGCCGAAAAACCGTTGTTGTAGAGATTGAGCCCCCCGTGCAGGAAGCCGGTGTTGAGCACCACCGAGGCGTGGATCACGCCCGCGGCGATCCCCCACTTCCAGCCGAACTGCCCCGCGATGGGCGCGAGCCCCGTCGCGAAGAGCGCCGCCAGCAGGACGTTGGGGTCGCGCAGCGACCACACCATGAAAAAGGAGCTGAGCACCACGCCGAGCACGACGGGGGTGATGTTCTTCAGATGCTTGCCGAACGCGCCGAACCCGCAGATCGTAAAGACGCCTCCGATCGTCGGGCCGTTGAGGTCGCCGCCCACCGCCAGCACATAGACGGCGGCGGCCGCGCCGATGATCCCCATGTTGATCAGCGTCACGGGCAGGCCGTCGAGCTGGACGAAATCGGCCACGAGGCGGCCCGAATGGCGGGTGATGCGCGCGACGTTCCGGAAGCTGCGCCCGTTCCAGCAGAAGCCCGCCAGCACCATCAGGGCGAACAGCCCGAACAAAAAGACGGCGAGCGGCAGGTTGTTGCCGGTGCTCCACGCGAGGCGCGCTTCGAAGGTGTGCCCGAAGGATTTGAAAAAGGAGGCGAGCACCATGCCGACCAGCCCCGCCGTAAAGCCGACGTTATAGAGGTTGTAGCCCTGGTGCACCCGCAGCGTGAAGGAGGCGACGGCGGGCAGCAGAAAGCCGATGACCACGCCGATGCCGATCCCGAGCAGGTACCAGAGCAGCTTGTCCCGTTCGCGGCCGACGGTGACGATCTCCGAGACGACGGGCGCGAGCGCCGTGCCGAAGAGGGAGATGTAGACGTAGCGGCCGAAGTGTTCCTTCCTGTAGCGGGAATAGAGCCACCCGCCGAAAATAATCGGGAAGATGTTCCAGACATCCTTGCCGAAGAGGGAGAACCCGGCCATCAGAAAGAGGCTCGCCACGCTGATGCCCGAAAAGCTTATCTTCACGGCGCGCAGGATGCCGATCGACAGCAGCGTCACCAGGCCCGCGTTGACAAACGCGGCCCCCATGCCGCCGACGCTGATCGAGTCGGTGATCAGCCCCGCCTGGGTGCGGATGATTTTCCAGATGCCCGATACGATGCCCGCGGGCGTGTCCCACAGCAGCCCGAAGCCGATCAGCGCCAGCGCAAAGGCCGTCATCGCCCAAAAGAGGTAACGTCCCTGCCGCTCCGGGTGATAGGTCAGCAATCGGTCCAAACCCTTCTCCCTCCATCTCCGGTGTCTCGATCCATTTTAACATACCCATGCCGGTGGAAAGGCGAATATTCTGTAAATTTTCACGTCCGCCGGATGAACTCCGCCCGGCAGCGCGGACAGGTGATGCAGATCTTCCCCTTCCCGCGCGGCACCCGCATCTTCTGTCCGCAGGAGGGGCAGCGGAAGCGCCGGTGGGTCCGCGCGTCCCTCAGGGCGTCCCCCCAGGAGGCGAAGCGGCGCGCCAGCGGCTGCCACAGCGCCATGAAGCGGCGGTTCTCCTCGTAGCGGCGCCCCGCGTCCCGCGAGAAAAAGCGCAGGAAAAAGACCGCCAGCAGCACAAACGCCAGCGTCCAGAAGAGCCGAAAACCCGTCGCGCGGCGCAGAAGCATCGAAACCGCCGCGCCTGCCAGCAGCGCCCAGCCCAGCCCGTCGAGCCCCCGCCTGCCCGGCATCATCCGCCGAAACCAATCCATCCGGTGATCATCCTTTCCGGTTGTCATTCCACTCCGCAGTGTAACATGTCCCGGCTTCCGTTGCAAGGGCCTCCCGGGGGACGGGAAAAGCGGCAGGCCCCGAACGAAAAAAACGACCGGATCAAAAAGGGACGCCCGCGGGCGCCCCTTTTTGCTATGTCTTTTTCCCGCGCGCCCGGCGGAGCAGATCGGCCAGCGTCAGGTCGGACGGCGCGTGCTCCCGGAAGCCCTCCCCCGAAATCTCGCCCGCGTCCCCCACGATCACAAACGCGTTCGGGTCGATCGACCGCACAATGTCGCCCGCCTTGCACACCTCGTAGCGGCGCACCGCGCAGAGGAGCAGCTCCCCTTCCCGGCCGCTGTAGCCGCCCCGCGATTTGAGGAAGGTCACCCCGCGGTCGAGGTCGCCGAGGATCTGGCGCGCGATCTCCTCGTTTTTGTCCGAGATGATGTAGAGCATCTTTCCAGTGCCCACGTCGGTGCCGTAGAGCACCGTATCGATCAGCTTGGTCGCGACGAAGATGACGATCAGCGCGTACATCGCGCTCTCCAGGCTGCGGTAGACGATCCCCGACAGCGCGACGATGAGGATGTCGATGCACATCATGAGCTTTGCCATCGAGATATGGCGGAAGCGCCGCCCGAGCAGGCGCGCGATCAGGTCGGTGCCGCCCGTCGTGCCGCCGCGCATGAAGATGAGCGAGAGCGCGAAGCCCTCCGCCACCCCGCCGAACACCGCCGCGAGGATTTCGTTGCCGAGATAGGGCTCGATGACGAAGCTCATCAGGTCGATGGCCGCCGAGGAGAGCAGCGTTGCCGCCACCGTCTTGACCACGAGCTTGTAGCCCACCGAGGATATCGCCCACACGAACAGCGGGATATTCATCAGAAAGATCACCGTCCCGATCGGCGTGCCGAACAGGTAGTTGACCAGGGTCGAAAGGCCCGTCAGCCCGCCCGGCGCGATATGGTTTGGCGCGGTGAACATATTGACAGAAACCCCGTAAAGCAGGCTGCCCGCCGCGAAAAAGGCAAGGTCGGTCAGCCGTTCCCCCCTGGCGCTCTTCGCCCTCCACATGGCGCTTCCCCCTTTCATCCGTACCGTATTATTCTACCCGGATTTTGCGGGAAAGTGAAGTTCCGCGTGATAATGCGCAAAAGCCCCGCCGTTGGCGGGGCTTTTGCGAAAACTTATTGGAGGAGCGTATCGAGCGTGTCGGTCAGCTCCTTCAGGAGCGCCGCGTCGCTGGCGGTGTAGCAGAGGTCGTAGCCGATGCTGTCCACCGAGATCCAGATTTCGCCCTTCTCGTCGAGGAAACGGTTCGGGATCTGGAGCGTGTAATAGTCCTCCCTGCCCTCCTCAAAGCTCATGGAAATCTGGTAGTTGTTATAGGACCGCACCTTTTCCATCTCGTCCCCGTTGAACCGCTGCACGGTGCCGACCTTGACGTTTTTCAGCCTGGCGCAGAGGTCGAGGATTTTGTCGCGCTGCTCCTGGGACACGGAGGAATCGAAGGATGCGTTTCCCTTTGTGAACACGTCGCCGGCCAATACGGCCCCCGAAAGCTCCACCTTCGTGACGCGGTAAGGGTTCATGTAGCCGAGCCATTCGATGTTCGCCGGGTAGTTCTGCTGGCAGCGGGTCATCACGTCGTAGAGGGGGGCGAGCTGTTTTCCGTCCGCCTGCCAGCCGTCCGACTGGAGGACGCCGTCCGCATAGCACCAGTAGTTATAGCGGTCGCCGTTTTCCATCAGCACGGTCAGCAGCCGCAGGCCGTCCTCCTCGCCGCGCTCCGCCTTCATGGGCGCGACGGTGAGCGCGTTCAGCGCGCTGATGACCGCGGTTCGGTCGTTCGGGTTCGTAACGGCGTAACTGGCGTGCAGCTCGCGGTTGATGACCTGGACGTCCTGCACCTGGTCGATATCGTGGTTGAAGCTCCGATCCTTCGGGATTGTTTTGTCGGCGGCGAGCGTGGGGACTGCAAGGGCGGTGACGAGCAGCGCGGCCGCGAGCAGGGACGCGAAGGTGGATTTGAAATGTTTTAACATGGTGACGCCTTCTTTCTTAAATGTAAAAATATTACTAATTTTATATAATTTACCATTTCGAAGGACAAAACGGCCTCCCCCGTCCTGATAACGAGCCCGATGGAGTTCCCCGCGCGGGCGGCGGGGACGCCGCCCGCCTCGCAAGCGCGTCGGCCAGCACATCCAGCGTTCCGTCGCCGGTGGTCTCATAGGCGAGATGGTAGCCCGGGATGCTGCTGACGAGAATTTCAACCGACCCGTCGAGGTAGACCGACACCGTGTATTCCACAACGCCGTCCTCAAAATTGAGCACAACCCGGAAGACCGGATCGCCGCGCGTCTCCCCCGGCGGGAGCGTCTCGGTGGAGGAGGGCTCGACCGTCACCGCCTTGAGCAGCGCGGCGACCTCCATGATCGCCTCCCGCTGCCGCTCCGAGGTCAGCGCGCGGTAACGCCCGTGGGAGTCCTCCGTGCAATTGTCAATCGCCATCTCCGTGATGCGGTAGGGGTTCATATAGCCCAGCCACTCGGCGGTGGCACGGTTTTCGCCGTAGGTCTCCTTCTCGATCTCATAGAAGATGTCGTAGAGCGCGCGCAGGCGGGACGCGTCGGCGAGCGGCGTCTCCCCCTCCATCAGCAGGTTGCTGTGGCACCAGAAATCGTATTTCGTGCCGTCGAGCAGGCGAACCTGCAAAAGCCGCAGGCCCGCTTCGTCGGGCGTGGCCGAAAGGTCCTCCTGCGGGGTCAGGGAATTGAGCCGCGCGAGCACCGCGTCGCGCCGTTCGCCCGTCACCGCGCAGCAGGTGCGGCTCTCCCGGTCGATGAGGTTCATCTCCATGACCTCGCCGTAGGGAATCCGCAGGCAGGGCGGGTTCTCCCCGTTGAGCGGCGGCAGGTCCGCCGCAGGAGGGGCCGTCCGCGCCTCCCGCGCGGCGGGGGAAGAAAGCTGCGGCGCGGCGGATTCGGCGGGGGTCTCTATCGGGGCGGGCACGCTCTCCTCGGGGGCGAGCAGCCCGATCGCGTAGGCGCGGAGCGCGGAGACGTCAGCCTGATAGACGTAGACCGTGCTCTTGTCCGCGAGCTTGGGCACCGTGCCGCTCAGGCGGATGCTGTCCGCCCGCAGGGAAGCGGCGATCCGTTTCCCGTCCTTGCGCGTGATCACGATCTCGACCGGCTCGGATTCCCGGTCGGTGCTCTCCCAGCCGAGGGTGAGCTCCTGAAGCCCCGCGATCACCTCGCCGTAGCCGTCGGGCGGGATTTCCGCCTCGGGGGAGCCGCCGAACTCCCCGTAACGGACCCGCATCTCCGCCACGTCCTTCTCCCGCAGCGAGCCGAGCACGCTGTAGGTGAGCTTCATGTCCGCGGCCACGTCGCCGGGCACCTCCGCCGCGGAGGATTCGGCGTCCGGGGCGGATGGCGCGGCCTGCGCCGGTGAAACCTGCGGGTTGGTGAGAAAGACGACCGCGAGTCCCGCGACGACCGCAACCGCGATGATCGTTATAATGACCGTGTTTTTCCTGACGTGCATGATCGATTTGACCCTTTCCTTGAGCGCGCACTCCCCGAACGCGAGAAACCCTCCCGCAAAGGCGCTGCGGCTTCGTTCCGCCATATTCACGAGGCTGTAGGCGTATGCCTTCCGGTCGGTTTCCGGGCGGCGCACGACCGCTTCGTCGCAGGACGCCTCCATGTCGGTGACGTACCAGCGGTAGAACATCCAGACGAGCGGATTGAACCAGTGCAGGTAGAGCGCGAGGGTGGCCAGCGCCTTCCAGAGGTTGTCATGCCGCCGGATGTGGGTGAGCTCGTGGGTGACGACGTGCGCCACGTCCTCCTCCTCCACGAGTCCCGAAAGCACCAGCCGGGGACGGATGAGCCCGCAGACCACCGGGCTTGGAAAGAGGTCGCTCACATAGAGCCGCACCCGTTCCGGCCGGACCCCCACCCGCCGGAAGATTTCATCGATCGCGGGGGTGTGCGGGAGCCGGCGCGCCCGCCGCAGGCGGTGCATCGTGTAGAGGTAGCAGAAGAGGCTGTAGAGGAGCAGGAGCACCGCCCCGCACAGCCAGACGGCCGACAGGATCGTGGTCAGCGGGACCTTCGCCGGGGCGACGACCGGATGTTCGGCGGGGGCGTCCGACCCTGTCCCTTCCCGGATCTGCAGGGTCGGGAAGTCGACTGCCGCGCCGGGGTCCTCCACGAAGCGGAGGGAGGCGCGCCCGCCCGTCTCGACGGTGCGCGCGGCGGGGATGGCGTTGTAGGCGCTCACCGGCGAGGGCACCGAAAAGGGCGCCAGCAGCCGCACGAGCACGAGCCCCCACAGCAGGCAGAAGGTCCAGCGGGGCAGCCTCCCCTTGAGGAGCGCCCGCAGCAGCAGCACCGCCGCGCCGAGCACCGAGGCCGCCAGCGACATATTCACAAGGCGCAAAAACAGGTCTTCCATAGCTTCCTCCCGCGGCAGCAGCTTTTTTCAGGCGCGGCTGCCGCCCCACTCCACCACGGTGAAGCCCCGGCGGACAAAGCCGCCCTCGAGCTTCTGCTCCCGGATGGGCCGCGGCGCGTCCAGTCCCCGGTAGACCATGTGCACCCGCAGCAGGCTGTCGGGCGCGGGGGAGATCTCCATCGGGGCGAGCCGCTCGTATTGTTCTGTGGAAAAGGTGATGAGATTGCAGGCGTTTTGCTGCATCTCCGGCAGCCAGTAGTCGAGGAATTCTTCCATCTCCCCCGCGTTCAGCCCCAGATGGGCGAGCTTTTCGCGCAGGAACCGTTCGGTGTCCGCGCCCGCCACGCAGAAGCCCTCGGAGAAGTCCCAATCGACCGGCGCGTTCCCCTCCCAGAAGAGGTAAGGATAGGCCTTCCCGTCCGCCTTGTCCACGAGGACGCCGCCCGGACGGGCGGTGACCTCCCAGCCGTCCCGGTAGGCGGGGATCGTCTCGCTGAAGGTCCCGCGGTAATCCACCTTCACCGACACGTCCGTCGGCCGCTCGGGATAGAGGTAGACGACCGGCTTTCCGGTCAGCGGGAGCACCCTGCCCGCCGCGATGTCGTCCAGCTCCCGCAGCGTCGTGTCCTCATGCTTGAGGGGGTAACGGAGCGCGTAGTCCATGTCGCTCGCCGTGACCAGCAGGGCGGCTTCGTTCACCTCGACGCGGTAATGGATGCCGGTGGCAAAGTCGATGTCGATCCGCGCGGCCCCCCTGAGGCGGCTCTCCGTCCCGACCCGTTCCACACTGCCCGGCTTGACCGAGATATCCAGCCCCGACAGCGCCCAGCCGAACCGCTCGTTATCGGGCAGGTAGGCGGTTTCGTTTTCGCCGTCCGACGAGCGGAAGGTAATCCCCGTCACACGGGATTTGCGGATGACCCTGAGCCAGCTCGGGAACCAGAATCCCTCCTCCATGCGCGCCCGCTCTAGTTCGAGGAGTTCGGCGTAGGCCTCCGGGTCGACGCGGTAGCGGGCCGGCTCCCCCGCGTCGGCGGCAGGGAGCGATTTCGTGACCTCCAGCCCTTCGGTATGGAAGGTGTAGGTGTATTTCGTGTCGTCCTCCAGCTCGAGGATCAGCATGTCGAAGTCGGAAAGGCGTTCCCCGATCTCATCGGCGGGTTCCGGCGCGAGCTTTTGGAGATAGTATGGCGTCTCCCAGTCGCTCCCCACGGCCACCTGGTCGGAATAGCGGTAAACCGAGCCGCCGTTTACCCGCACCCCGCCGCACAGGAATATCCCCGAACCGGGTTCGCCGGTGAAACTGAAGCCGTCCGGAAGGACGGCCGCGGACGCGGCGGCCGGGGGCAGATCCGCCTCCGCCGTGGCGGCGGGGATGCTCTCGGGGGTCGGCGCGTCCGCCTCGGGGACGCTCGCCGGCGCGGACAGGGGTTCCGGCTCCGGCGCGGGTTCCGGTTCGCCCGCCTG
>NZ_CABUCJ010000059.1 GCF_902490045.1 uncultured Anaerotruncus sp. | reverse complement strand
CCCGGGCCGGGGCGGGTTCCCCGCAGGCGGCGAGGGAACCCGCCAGCGCGGCCGCCAGCAGGGCGGCCAGCAGGCGCCTCATCGTCCCTCCTCGTCGATCAGCCGCCTGAGCTTTGCGAGCTCGTCGTCCGAAAGCTCCTCGTTTTCCACGAAGGCGGAGAGGAAGTTCCCCGGCGAGCCGCCGAACAGCCGGTCGATTAGCCCGCGCGTCTCCGCGCGCTGGACCTCCCCGCGTTTTAATAGGGGGACGCAGACGAAGTTTGGTTCCTCCCTTCGGAGGTAGTCCTTCTCGATCAGCGACTTGAGGATCGTGTAGGTGGTGTTCTTGTTCCAGCCGTAGCGCGCGGCGGCCTCGAGCGCGACCTCCTTGGCGGGGAGCTGCCCCTTCTCCCACAGGACGTTCATGATCCGCGTCTCGGAATTGTTGAGTTTGATCTGGTCGTTCATGCCGTTCCTCCGTCAGACGATGTTTATAGTCTGTTCTGTGGTTATAGTATAGCACGATCTCTGCGCCTGTCAAGACTATATTTATAGTCTTTTGCGGTTTTCTTGTTTTTCTTTGGAAATCCGGCGGGATATGCTATACTGTAAATACCTATTTTGGAACAGGAGGAACCGTCATGCGTCCATATGAAAAACTGCTGCGCTGCTACGACTGCTTCCGGGAAAAGATCGACTTTAAGCCGCTCATCGGCATGACCCTCGGCTCGGGGCTTGGCGACTACGCCGACGGCATCGAAATTGCCGCCACCCTCGACTACCGCGACATCGAGGGCTTCCCCGTCTCCACCGCCCAGGGCCACCGCGGACGGTTCGTCTTCGGCTACGTGGAGGGGGTCCCCGTCGTCGTCATGCAGGGGCGCATCCACTACTATGAGGGCTACGGCATCACCGACGTCGTGCTCCCCACCCGCCTGATGGGGCTCATGGGAATCAAGGCGCTCTTCCTCACCAACGCCTCGGGCGGGCTCAACCCCGACTACGGCCCGGGCGAGTTCATGCTCATCTCCGACCACATCGCCGACTTCGTCCCCTCCCCCCTCATCGGGCCGAACATCGACGAGCTCGGTACCCGCTTTCCCGACATGACCGACCTCTACAGCGGCCGCCTGCGGGAGGTCGTCCGGGGCGCGGCAAAGGAGCTTTCGATCCCGCTGCGCGAGGGGGTCTACGTCCAGCTCACCGGCCCCAACTTCGAGACCCCGGCCGAGGTACGCATGTGCCGCATCCTCGGCGGCGACGCCGTCGGCATGAGCACCGCAGTCGAGGCGGTGGCCGCCCGCCACATGGGGATCGAAACCTGCGGCATCTCGCTCGTCACCAACCCTGGCGCGGGCCTCTCCCCCCAGCCCCTCTCCCACATTGAGGTGCAGGAGGCCGCCGACCGCGCGGCCCCGCTCTTTAAGCAGCTCGTCACCGCGTCGGTCAAGGGGATCGCGGGCGTGGTCGGCTGAAACCGGATGGAAGGAAGGCGCGCGATGGACAGGCAGGAATCATTCATCGATAACGTGCGGCTTACGGACGGGGAGGACGCGGTCGTCATCCTCGACCAGTCGCTGCTGCCGGGCAGGACGGAATACCGCGTCCTCTCCGACATCGAAAGCCTCTGCGAGGCGATCTTTTCCCTGCGGGTGCGGGGCGCGCCCGCCATCGGCATCTGCGCGGGCTACGGCATGTATGTCCTCGCGCGGCAGATTAAAACGGAGAGCGTCCCGGAATTCCTCTCGGCGCTCCGGGCGCGGAAAGCCCGCCTCGACGCCGCCCGCCCCACGGCGGTCAACCTGAGTTGGGCGACCGCGCGGATGGTGCGCCGCGCCGGGGAGAACGCAGGAAGGACGGTGCCGGAGATCGTCGCGCTCCTCGGGGAGGAGTGCCGCCGCATCCAGGCGGAGGACGCGGACATGTGCCGCGCGATTTCGGAGCACGGGCTTACGCTGCTCCATGACGGCGACGGGGTGCTCACCCACTGCAACGCCGGGCCGCTCGCGACCTCCCGCTATGGGACGGCGCTCGGGCCGCTGCTGCTCGGAACCGAGCGCGGGATGCGCTTTCGCGTCTTTGCCGACGAGACGCGGCCGCTCCTCCAGGGCGCGCGGCTCACCGCCTACGAGCTTTCCCGCGCGGGAATCGACGTGACGCTCATCTGCGACAACATGGCGGGCGTCGTGATGAAAAACGGCTGGGTGAACGCCTGCTTCGTCGGGTGCGACCGGGTCGCCGCCAACGGCGACACCGCCAACAAGATTGGCACGAGCGGGGTCGCCATCCTCGCCAGGCACTACGGCGTCCCCTTCTATGTGCTCGGGCCGACCTCGACGGTCGACCTCTCCTGCGGGACGGGCGCGGAGATCGAAATCGAGCTGCGCGACCCGGAGGAGATCCGCTCGAAGTTCTACCGCGAGCCGATGGCCCCCGAGGGCGTCAAGTGCTACAACCCCGCCTTCGACGTAACCGACCACAGCCTGATCTCCGGCATCGTGACCGAGCGCGGCGTCTGCCGCCCGCCCTATACCAAAAGCCTCGCCGCGCTTTTCCCCGGCGGGGACGACCACAAGGAGGGACCCGTATGAACATCCGATTCTATAACGCGCGCATCCTGACGATGGAGGAGGGCGCGGGCATCACCGAGGGGGAGCTCTGGGTGAAGGGGAACCGCATCGTCCCCGCCGGGCCGCCGGACGGCACCGTCTGGGACCGGGAGATCGACGCGCGGGGCAACCTGATCCTGCCCGGCTTCAAAAACGCGCACACCCACTCGGGGATGACCTTCCTGCGCTCCTACGCCGACGATCAGCCGCTCCACGACTGGCTCCAGCAGTGCTTCCCGATGGAGGCGAAGCTCCAGCCGGGCGACGTCTACGACCTGACGCGGCTGGCGATCATGGAATACCTGACCAGCGGCATCACCGCCAACTTCGACATGTACATGTTCCCCGACGAGATTGCGAAAGCCGCAACCGACTGCGGTTTCCGCACCGTGCTCTGCGGCTGCGTCAACGACTTCACCTACGACCTGCCCTTCATGGAGGCGTGCTGGGACAAGTATAACCATTACGATGCGCTCGTCTCCTTCCTCCTCGGCTTCCACGCCGAGTACACCTGCTCCCGGGAGCTGCTCGAGGGGATGGCCGCGCTCGCGCACAAATATGAAGCCCCCGTCTTCACCCACAATTCCGAAACCCGCCTCGAGGTGGACGGCTGTCTCGAGCGGTGGGGCATGACCCCGACCGCCTTCCTTGACAGCCTCGGGATGTTCGACTACGGCGGCGGCGGGTACCACTGCATCTATTTAAGCGACGCCGACCTCGACATCTTCCGCCGCCGGGGGCTGTGGGCGGTGACCAACCCCGGCTCCAACGTCAAGCTCGCCAGCGGCGTCGCCCCCCTCCAGAAGATGCTGAACGCGGGCGTCCGTCTCGCGATCGGCACCGACGGCCCGGCCAGCAACAACTGCCTCGATTTCTTCCGCGAGATGTTCCTCGCCACCGGGCTGCAGAAGCTCCGGGAGGACGACGCGTCCGCCATGCCCGCCGACAAGGTGCTCGAGATGGCGACGGTGGGCGGCGCGCGGGCGATGGGCCTCTCGGACTGCGACACCCTCGCGCCCGGGAAATGCGCCGACCTCGTCATGCTCGACCTGCACCAGCCCAACATGCAGCCGCTCAACGACATCGCCAAGAACGTCGTCTACAGCGGCAGCAAGCAGAACGTCAAGCTCACGATGGTGAACGGCCGCATCCTCTACGAGGACGGCGAGTTCCACATCGGCGCGGACCCCGAGGAAATCTACCGCAGGTGCAACGAGATTATCGGCGCAAAACGCTGAATCCCAATGAAGCGCAAAAGGGCCCCGGAAAGGCGGATTGCCTTTCCGGGGCCCTTTTTGTTATGTACTTCAGCCGAGGTTCAGCTTAGTGTCGACCGTCGTCTCCGCCAGGACGCGGCCGTCGCGGATGACGGTGCGGCGCGGCGGGCAGAGGCGGATGGCGTCGCGCGCGTCGCGCGCGTCGATGATCAGGAGGTTGGCGCGGCAGCCCGGCTCGAGACCGTAGCCGGGGATTTTGAGGATTTTGTTCGCGTCGCCGGTGACCATGTCATAGAGCTTTTCAATCTCTCCGGGCAGGCTCATCTGCGCGGCATGCGCCACGACGTTCGCCACCTGGAGCATATCGGCGCTGCCGTAGGGGTAGAAGGTGTCCTTGACGCAGTCCTGGCCGAAGGAGACGTTCACGCCCGCCGCCAGCAGCTCCTTGACGCGGGTGATGCCGCGGCGGATCGGCTGCTTGTCGAGGCGGCCCTGGAGCATCAGATTGGTGACGGGGTTGGTGATCACGTTGATGCCCGCGCGCTTCACCTTCTCGATGACATAGCCCGCGTAGTGGTCGTCGTAGGCGGCCAGCGCGCAGGTGTGGCCCGCTGTGACGGTGCCCGGCGCGAAGCCGCGCGCAATCGCCTCGTCGGCGATCATCTCGAGCGTGCGGTAGAAGGGGTCGTCCGTCTCGTCGACGTGCATGTCGATCTCCGCGCCGTACTTCTCCGCGATGTCGAAGCAGAGCTTGACGTGCGCGCGGCTGTCGTCGGGCGAGTTCTCGTTGGCGGGCATACCGCCCACGATGTCGGCGCCCGCCTCCATCGCCTCCCACATCAGCTTGTCGCAGCCGGGGTCCTTGACGATGCCCTCCTGCGGGAAGGCGACGATCTGGATGTCGATGACGTCCTTATATTTCTCCCGCAGCGCCACGACGCCCTCGAGGGGACGCAGGCCGCCGATCGTGTCCACGTCGACGTGGGTGCGGATCGCGAGGGTTCCGTTTTTGATCGCCTTGAGCACCACGTCCTCCGAACGGGTGACGATATCCTCGACCGTGTAGATGCGTTTCTGATCCCAGAGGATTTCGATCGCTTCCTTGAGGGTCCCGCTCACGTTGGGACGCACCACGTCGAAGACGTTCACCTTGTCGAGGTGGATGTGCGGATCGATGAGCGACGGCGTCACGAGGCAGCCGGAAGCGTCGATCGTCCGGTCGGCCGCGGCGTCAATGCGTCCGCCGACGCGGCTGATCTTCCCCTCTTCGATCAGGATGTCGGCAGGCTCCTTCCGCCCTCGCAGGATGGCGTTTTGAATCAGCAGCTTCATTTTTTCTCTCTCGCTTTCATAAAAAATTCCACTCAGGTTGCTTGACAAGGCCCATGAAACATGATACATTGTTGTTACAGAAAATATATCATGTTCCACTTTGTTTGTCTAGTCCCTGCTTGATTTTTTGTCAGATATGACCATAAATCGGGGGAGCAAAATGGAAGTTTATTCCCATTTTCTACTCCTCCATGTTACATAGTTTCACGACCACTGCTTTGCGGCGGCGAAATTTTAAACCAAAAGGAGGAGGAGCAAATGATCATTGGAAGCAGCCATGGTGTCGGCGGCAAGGTGGAAACCGAGGTTCTGAGCGTAGTGTGCGCGCAGATGGAACCGATCCACGCCGACTGCATGGAGGAAGTCAACCAGAACATCGACACCGTCATCCAGTTCATGGAGACGGGCGCGCGCGGGTTCCCGGGCTACGACCTGTTCGTAACGCCCGAGTTCGCGGTGCAGGGAATGCATCCGACCAAGCGCCTGAACGTGGTTCTCACGCTTGATTCGCCCGAGGTCGGGCGGCTTAAAGAGGCGTGCGCGCGTCTGCGGGTCTGGGGCATCTTCAGCGTCATCCTGAAGCTCGAAGGGCACGACAGCCCGGGCAACTGCGCAATCATGATCAACGACAAGGGTGAGGTCGTGCACCGCTATGTCAAGATGAATCCCTGGATCCCCACCGAACGGCACTATCCCGGCTGGGAGTGCCCTGTCACGCCGGGCCCCAAGGGCTCGAAGATCGCGACCATCGTCTGCGCGGACGGCGACTATCCTGAAATCTGGCGCGAGGCGGCCTACAACGGTGCGAACATCATCGTGCGCCCCACCCACTACATGAGCCCCTGGGAGAACGGCTGGGACATCACCAACAAGATGGGCGCCTACTGCAACCAGTGCTATGTGGTGGCCGTCAACTGCGTGGGCGTCGAGGCGGCCTGCTCCGCGTTCGGCAAGAGCATGATCGTCGCTCCCGACGGCAACGTCATCACCCAGGCCCCGGCGGGCGTGCCCTACCTGGTCAAGGCCGACCTCTATCCGGGTCTGGTGGACAAACTGCACGAGAGCAGCGTCACCAACACCTTCCTCTATTCCTTCCGGCACCGGGGCGCCTCCTGCCGCGACCTGGGCGGAAAGGGCGAGCAGCGCAACCAGTACAACGCCTACGATTTCGGAGGTGAAGGAAAATGAGTTACATGCGTGAAATCCCCTACCTGCTCACCGGGCATTACGTGGCGATCGCCATGCGCCCCATCACCTTCCCCGCGACAAAGGCGGAGATCATCGCGAAGGTGGGCGACGAACCCATCCGCACCTCCCCCGACGGCTGTACCCCTTTTAGGGAGCTGCTGGCGAAGGTGCCCCTCGACGAGTTTTCCTGCGCCGCGGAGTTTTACTGCGCGTTCAACGCGAGCTGATGAAAGAAGGAGGCAGTATCCATGAGTGACAACGTCAACACCCCGGCCGCCACACAGGAGCCGGTTTTCGTATCCCCGAGCGACCTTTCGGTCAACTTCACCAAAAAGCAGATGGTGTTCCTCGGCCTGCAGAACACCGTGGCCATGAGCGGCGTCATCATCGTCCCCATCCTCTGCGGCCTCAACGTGTCGGTCACCCTCTTCTGCGCGGGCATCGGCACCCTGATCTACCAGTTCGTCGACAAGGGCATCGTCCCGGCTTTCCTGGGCGGTTCCTTTGCCTTCATCGCCCCGCTGACGGTCATCATCAGCGAGATGGGCATCCCCTACGCGCAGGGCGGACTGATCTTCGTCATGTGCTTCTACTTCCTCTTCGCCCTGCTGCTCAAGCTGCTGGGCACCGAGCGGATCCACAAGGTCTTCCCGCCCGTCATCACCGGCCCGATCATCATGGTGCTCGGCCTCTGCCTCGCGAACGTCGGCGTCTCGTCGGCCTCCGAGCACTGGATCGTCGCGCTGCTGACCTTCGGCATCGCCATCGTGGTCAACATCTTCGGCAAGGGCCTCACCAAAATCCTCACCATCGTGCTCGCGCTGGTCGGCGGCTACCTCATCGCGATCCCCTTCGGCCTCGTCGATTTCTCCGGCGTGCTGGCCGCCCCCTGGTTCGGCGTCCCCAGCTTCACCTTCCCGAAATTTGACGTGCGTGCGATCATCATGATCGCCCCGGCCGCCATCGTCCCCTGCATCGAGCACATCGGCGACGTCATCGCGGTCGGCACCACCGTCGGCAAGGACTTCACCAAGAATCCGGGCCTTCCCCGCTCCCTCTTCGCCTGCGGCTGCGCCACCTGCGTGTCCGCCTGCCTGGGCGGCCCGTCCCTCACCATCCACAGCGAGAACACCGGCGTGCTCGCCGTCACCCGCATCTACTCCCCCTTCGTCGTGCGCTGCGGCGCGGTGTGGATGGCGCTCTTCGCCTTCGTGCCCAAGTTTGAGGCGCTCTGCCGCTCGATCCCCAACCCCGTCATCGGCGGCGTGGGCATCCTGCTCTACGGCATGGTCACGAGCGTCGGCGTGCGCACCGTCGTGGAAAACCGCGTCGACTTCTCCAAGCCCAAGAACCTGATCGTCGCCAGCGCCATCCTCATCCTCGCGGTCGGCGGCGCGACCTTCACCTTCCCGGGCGGCATCAGCCTCGGCGGCATGGCCATCGCGGCCATCGCGGGCATCATCCTCAACCTCGTGCTCCCCAACAAGAGCGCGGAGGAGCGTGCCGAGGAAGCCAAGGCGAAAGAAGCCGCGAAAGCGGAATAAACCAACCGACCCCTTTCCTGAATAAAACGCGGGCCCTCCGGCACAGCTGGAGGGCCCGCGTTGCAGTTCCCGATAAAATGACAATCCGCTGTCGAAAGGCCATCAGCCCCGGGAGGCCTTTTTCAGCCTGAGGATTCCCTTGGGGCAGCGCTGGACGCACAGCCCGCAGCCGGTGCAGAGCGCCGGGTCGCATCGGACCCCGTCCTCCCCGAAGGCGAGCGCCTCGTACATGCATCCGCGCACGCACAGCCCGCAGTCGCGGTCTCCGCACGGTTCGGTCAGGCAGCTGACCGCCCGCATCCGCTCGATCTTTTCATAGGGGGAGAGAGTCGGGAGCGCCGCGCCGATGATCTCGTCGTAGCTTTGGCAGCCGTGCGACTCCATCCAGTCGGCCAGACCCCTTACCGTTTCGGTGATCACATCGTAGCCCTTGAGCATGATGACCGAACCGAGCTGGGCGGTGGCCGCGCCGAGCATCATGAATTCGAGGATGTTCTCATGGGTTTCCACGCCGCCCACGCCGCAGATCTGGCAGTCGGTCATCTGGGAGAGGGTCGCGGTCGCCGCCAGCGAGACGGGACGGATGTGCTTTCCCGTGTAGCCGCCGTAGGTGGGCATCTTGGTCCGGCGGTTTTCAAGGTCGACGCCCGAGATCCCGCGCAGGCTCTCGATCGCGCTGATGGCCGATACCCCCGCGCGCTCGAGCGCGCGGATGTAGGCGGTCGACGCGCTGATGTTGTGGGGCAGGCGCGCCATGACCGGGATTTTCACCGTGCCGGTGACGCTTTTCGTCATCTCGTGGAGCTTTTCGGGGCGCATGTTGATCTCCTCGAGCATCGCGTCCATCGGCGCGAAGAGGTCGAGCTGGAGCGCGTCCGCCCCCAGCCGCTCCGCGCGGCGCGCAATGTAGGCGAGCTCCGACGGGCTCGACCCGCGGATGCTGCAGATGAGGAAGCTCCCCTTCTTGTGGATGCGCTCCACCTGCTCCTCCCATTCCTCGAGGGGCCGGTGCCCGTAGAGGGAGATGTTGAGGAGCTCCTCGTTTTCATAGTAGACGCGCGGCCCGAACAGGGCGGACTCCTCCATGACGATCGTCTCGGTGATGACCGCCGCCGCGCCCGCGTCGATGCATTTCTGGATGCTGCGCGCGTCCCCGGCCCACGGCCCCGCGGCCACGATGACCGCGTTTTTGAGCGGCAGGCCCATAAAATCCAGCTTGTATTCCAACTTCCTCACCTCGCTATTCAAACAGCGTATTGATCGGCTTCCGGTTCCCGCACGAGTTCCGGACCTTCAGCTTGGGCAGCAGCACGATCTCCTGCGGCGTGCCGTCGAGCAGGCTCTCGTCGTCGATCAAATCGAAAAGCATGCGCGCCGCCACCATGCCGAGACGGTGGGTCGGCTGCTCGACGGTGGTCAGCTCGGGGGTGACCACCCCCGCGAACGGCGAATCGGTGAAGCCCGTCACCGCGATCTGGCCGGGCACCCCGACCCCGTTCTCCTGCAGCGCCTTCATCAGCCCGAGCGCGAGCTCGTCGCTCGAGGCGAACACCGCGTCCGGCCGTTCCCCGGCGAGCACCTCCCGCACGGCGTCGTAGCCCGCGCGGATCGAGCTGCCCTCGGCGTGCAGCACCCGGTCGCCGCCCGGCCCGGTCAGCAGCTCCCGCCGCGCGCGGCAGAGCCCCTCCCACATGCGCGCCTCGATGTTGGGCGAGCCCGCCTCGCAGAGCAGCAGAAATCTCCGGTGTCCCAGTTCGAGCAGGTGGCGCACCATCCGGTAGCCGCCCTCCTCGTAGTTGATGTAGCAGGCGTTGTGCCGGGGCGCGGCCTCGCTCCGCCCCACCAGCACGAAGGGCACCCGCCTGCGCTGCAGGTCGGCGGCGTCCTCGGCGGAGAGGGTGTTCGTATAGACGACGAGCCCCCGCATCCGCTGTTCGAGCGCGCCCGCGATCGCCTGGCGCTCCCGGTCGGGGCCGCCCTCCGTACTGCAGAGGTAGACCGTGTGCTCCCGCCGCGCGGCCACGCTCTCGATGCCGGCCATCAGGCGGATGGCCAGGTAGTCCTCCGCGTCGGGCACCAGGAGCCCGACCGCCTTGGGCTGCGCGCCCCCGCCCGCGTGCGGCGCCGGGCTGTAGCCGACCTTGCGCATCACGGCGAGCACCTGCTCCCGCGTCTCGGGCAGCACGACCTCCGGCCGGTTGATGACGCGCGAGACCGTCGCGATCGAAACGTTCGCGAGCTTTGCGATCTCCCTGACATTCATGGCGCCGCCTCCCGTCCTGTTTTTACCCATTGTAACAAGTTTCATACCGAAAAGCAAGGGGCCCGCAAACCACGTTTGCGGGCCCCCTGCGCTTTTCAGCCGAGGGTGGAACGCTCGTTGTTGGCGTTCTCGCCCGAGTCGGCGCAGATGACATAGGTGCGGTCGACAACCGCCTCGGCGTCATAGGTCTGCTGGATGTAGTACTCGATGAGCACCCGCGAGGGGCTGTGCTCGTCGCGGTAGAACTCGAAGTACATCTTCTGGTTCTCCTGCGTCCAGTTGACCCAAAACTGGCCGCTCTGCGGCTGCTTTGCCACCGTGTGCAGGCGCATGTTGGAGGGCACCCAGTCGCTGACGTTCCAGTAGCCGTAGGAGGCCGCGTCCTCAAAGTCGATGGTCAGCGTGACCTTGTATTTGCCGCCCTCCATCGGGAGGAAATCCTTCCGGACACGGACCGTGTCGGACGGCTCGATGCCGGCCTCGGACGGTTCGCCGATGTAGTAGGCGAGCGCCCTGACCGTATCGGGGACCCCTTGGAACGCGAGGCCCTCCATCTCGCTGCGGTTGAGGATAATTGTCGCGCGCCCTGCCGCGCCCAGGTCGACCATGCGGGTCTTACCGCCCGCGGTGCAGGTGAACGACGCGGGCGCGGGAACCGGTTTGTCAAAGTTTGTAATGTAGATCATGCACTCCATCACCGACCCGATCCGCCAATCGTCCCGCCCGAAGTAATACGCGTAGGCGTCCGCGTCGGCAAGCCCGAGCTCGGAGGCGGTGATCCACGCGAGCGCGGTGCACCGGCGGTTCTCCGCGTTACGCTGGTAGTCCTTTGGCAGGTTCGAGAACTCCAGCCACTTCTCCTGTCCGTGGACGCGCTGCCTGGGCACGACGAGCTCGTCGTAGAGCTTTTGCGCCTCCTGCCGCTCCCCGGCGGCGGCCAGTCCCGCCATGTAGTAGAGCTGCTCCTCGAACGGGACGTTGCCCGCCGCGAGGATCTCACGGATTTTCGCGGCGTGGGACGGGTCGAGCGCCGCCAGTCCCGCGTGGGCCGCCGCGCGCGGGACTGGGTCGACGGAGGAGTCCTCCGCGGCCGCGGCAAAGTAGATGCGCATCCGCGGCTTGCTGTACTCCTCCCCCGCCGCCAACAGGATTTTGAAGGTGACCTCGGGGTCGCTCGGCCCGTTCTTATACCAGCCGATGCCGCCGTCCGCATTCTGGAAGCCCGCGACATCGCTGTCGTCCGCGCGGATGTGCTGCGGCAGCTGCTCGGGCGCGAGATGGGAGGAGAGCGCCCGCTTGGCGACATAGCGCGACATGCGCTGGTCGACGCGGAAGCAGTAGTGGGTGAGCAGCGAGGAGATGCTCTTATAATAGGGTTCATACGCCTCGTCGTACATCTCGATGGTCACGGGATAGCGCATCGCCTGGATGTCGACGGGCTTTTGCAGGTCGATCTCCCGGTTGACGACAAGCTCGAGGTTGCTGTGGATGACCGCGAGCGGCAGCTCCACCGTGTCGCGCATCTCCCCAAACCGCGCGGTGGAGGTGACGGTGTATTCGCCCTCCGGGAGCTTGCCGAAGTTGAGCTGTACCGGCTGGTAGGCCCTGCCCGTCTCGGTGTAAGTCCGGTCGACCCCGTCGCCGGTGACGCGGACCTCATAGGAGATGCCGTCCCCCTCGGAGAGCGCGTCGCCGTGTCCCTGCACGAGGACGGCCACCTCGTCGCCCGCGATGTATTTCGGGCTGATGACCGGCTTTACGAAGAAGGGCAGCGTCGCGGCGAAATTCGTCTTGGAGGAACCGGCGTAGAGGTTGTCGCCGATCGCGATCGTCGTAATCCGCCAGGAGGTGACGTTGTCGGGCAGCGTGAAGGTGACCGACGCGTCTCCGTTCGCGTCGCTGCGCAGCGGGTAGAAGGCGGCGGTGTCCTTGAAGTTCTTGCGGAAGCTGTCGTAGGCCGCAAGGTTGTCGCCGTCCCCCTTGCCGCCGTCGCCGCTCTGGTTGAAGGGGTCGATGTCCCCGGAGGAGGTCGTGTATTTGTAGACGTAGTAGGTGTAGAAGTCGAGCTCGCCGTAGAGCTCGCTGAGCACGTCGAAGTACTGCTCGCGCAGGGAGAAGATCGCCTCGTCCACGACGCTCACGACCATCTCGCCGCTCACCGGCCTGCCGGCGCGGTCGGTGACCTTCGCCTTCACCGTCACCTGCCCGCCCGGCCGGTAGGCCTCCTTGTCGGTCGACGCCTCGACGGTGAGCGCCATGCTCTCGTTTTTGGTGCGCACGTAGGCGTTGCTGACCGCGTGCACGTCGCGCCCGTCGAAGTAGGCCGCCACGACGAGGACGCTGTTTGCGTGCTGCTGGCCCACCGCCAGTTCAAAGCCGCCGCCCGCGTATCCGCGGCCCACGATCTCGTCCTGGATGAGGGTGTAGAGCATCCGGCCGTTCGCGTCCCCGACCGGCGCGCCCTCGTGCCGCAGTTCAAACCGCAGGGTATCCCCCACGTCCGCCTCGACGAAGCTGCGCGCGAGGTACTGCTCATACTGCTGGACCGGCTTGCGCACGCCGTTCTTATAGATGTCGAAGGTGTAACCGCGAATCGCTTCCTTCTCGGCGTCCCGGTCGCCCGGCCACGGCTTTCCGTTGTCGGCGTAGGCCCCCGCCGTGATCTCGCTGCCGTTTGCCCGGTAGGAGACGCTCGCGCTCACGTAGGCGTAGTAGCCCTTGTCGAACGCCTGCTCGATGAGGGCTTCCCGCGTCCCGCGCCCGGCGGTGACGGAGAGCATGTCGCCGACCTTCCCGTTATGGTACTCCCCCTGGGGATCATAGCAGTCGTACCGCGCATCGAGGGTGAGCTGCATGTCGACCGGCTCGCCGACGAGGACGTCGTACTTTTTGTCGTAGCTGTCGTTGTAGTCGTAGTAGCCGCCGATCAGGCCGTCCGCCTGCTCCCGGCTCGTGACGCGGCTGAGGTCGATGCGGTTGGCGAGCACGGTGAGGGATGCGTTGCCGTCCGCGCCGAAGCGCAGCGAGGGGCGCAGCATCACGTTGGCGGGGACGTAGACGTACCGGCCCTGGAAGGTGACGTTCTCCCCGTCGTTTGCAATCTTGACATAGTAGTAGCCCGACCGGGGCGTCCAGGAGGACTTGCCCTCGGTGACCGCCTCCCCCGCCTGAAAGGTGACCCGAGCCACCCCCTGGGCGTCGGTCGTCACGGTGCGCACTGCCTCGAAGTTGCCGCTGTAGGGGTTGAAGAGGCTGAATTCGAGCGGGTAGTTCGGGAGCGGCGTCCCATCGTAGAAGGTCGGGGTGATCGTCGCCGTCACCTCGTCTCCGCAGCGGTAGATGAACCCGTCGACCTCGCCCGCGATCGTATAGGCGGGGGTCGTGAACTCCTTGACGTCGATATAGATCGAATCGAGGACGCGGGTGGACACCACCCCGCCGCCGTAGGGGTCGGTATAGGGCGTGCAGGAGATGGTCGCCTGCACGACGTAATCCTGGCTCACGATCTGCTCAAAGGAGATTTCCCCCGTGAAGGTGCCGTCCGCCTGGACCGCCGCCTGCACCTGCTGGTT
Source organism: uncultured Anaerotruncus sp. (assembly GCF_902490045.1). Classification (GTDB taxonomy): domain Bacteria; phylum Bacillota; class Clostridia; order Oscillospirales; family Ruminococcaceae; genus Anaerotruncus. Next base: position 1,069 of record NZ_CABUCJ010000059.1, on the reverse strand, counting down.
GATGCCGTCCGGATCGAGGGTGACCGTCACGGCCGACGGCATGGCCCCGCGGTTCATCCGGTAGGGCTTGAGGTATCCCCAGAAGCGGACCGTGTCGGTCGGGCGGTAGAGGGCCCGGTCGAGGTAGAAGAAGGCGTAGTAGCGGTCCTCCCTGCGGGCGAAATCGCCGCCGTAGTAGTACGCCTCGGTCGTCATGCCGCGGGTGACGTCCGCGTAGACCGGCGCGCCCGACGGGTCGTAGATCGTGAAGAGCACCGGCCTGGCGGGGGGCATCCCCTTGCCGTAGTAGCTTTCCGCGGCGTCCGGGTCCTCGTAGGCGGGCGGTTCAAAGGAAAAGACCGCGCTGCCGTCCTCCCCCGTCACGGCGGAGGCGACCTCCCTCCCGTCCTGGGTAAACCGGACGGTGTGGCCCGCGAGGCTGCCGCCCGTGGCGGAGTCGTTGAGCCAGAGGAGCATCTGCTTTTGGGCCGACTGCATGTAGAGGGAGGCGGTCGCGACCTGGAAGGGCTTGTAGTCGGTGACCTGCTCCTTCGTCTTGGTGTCGATGACCGTGGTCACGACCGCGTAGTAGCCTTTGCCGGGGTTGGGGAAGGAGACCGTGTTGAGGCCCTCTTTCATCCGCTCGGTGCGCGCCTGCCCGACCGTTTCGGGGACGCTCTCCGGGTCCCGGCCGAGCAGGATGCCGGCGTACTGGTCGAAGCCGGCCAGCCGGCAGAGGGAGACGGAAACCTCGCGGCCCTTCTTCGCGACGGTGTCGAGCTGGTATTCAAGCGCGACCTCGTCGTCCGGATGGAAGGTGTTGACCCCGCGGTTGGTCATGATGAGGGAGAAATCGCGCGATTCGGTGCGCACCTCCATCCTCCGCGCAGTCGAAAGGGTCAGTCCGTTCTTCGAGCCGAAGCCCTCCGCGACCGTCACCAGGTAATCCGCGTCGTAGTCAAGCATCGACCCGGGCGCGAGCTTGACGAGGTTGCCCTCGGCGCTCACCGCGCAGGGCACGGCCTCGCCCATGCCCGCCCCGTCCGCGCCGGGACCGGACGGCAGGCGCAGCTGCACCTTCCCCTCGACC
>NZ_CABUCJ010000058.1 GCF_902490045.1 uncultured Anaerotruncus sp. | reverse complement strand
CTACTGCCTGGATGAGCCGGAGACCTACCTGGTGCAGCTGCGCGCGCTGCTGCGCGCCTCCGTCCATGGGAGGCTCGCGGTCATGTTCCCGATGATTGCCTCTCCGGGGGAGCTGCGCGGTGCCCGGGAACTGCTCGGAGAGGCGCGCGCGGAGCTCACGGCGGAAGGGACGAAGACCGGCTCCGTGGATGTCGGGGTCATGATCGAGACGCCCGCGGCGGCCATCCTCAGCGACCAGCTCGCGCGGGAGGCGGATTTCTTCAGCATCGGCACCAACGACCTCACACAGTACACGCTGGCCGCCGACCGGATGAACGAGCGGATCGCCGGATACTACCGCCCGGCGGACCCGGCCGTCCTGCGGCTTATGAAGCTGGCGGCGGAGAACGCCCGGAAAAACGGCATCTGGACGGGGGTATGCGGAGAGTCGGCCGCCGACCCGGCGCTCATCCCGCTCTATCTCGCGATGGGGATCACCGAGCTTTCGATGTCGCCCGCTGCGCTGCCGGAGGCGCGCGAACGGGTCCGGTCGTTCGATCTGGAGCAAGCGCGGGCCGCGCTTGCCCGCGCGCTCGGGGAGGTGGAGTGATGCTCGGAAGGGAACGGGCCGAAGCGCTCGTGCGCATGGCGATGGAGGAAGCGGCGGCCGCGCTCGCAAGGGGGGACGACCCCTACGGCGGCGTCATCGCCGACCGGGAGGGCCGTGTCCTCGTACGGGACGGCAACCGCGAAAACACCGAACAGAACCCCTGCGCGCACGCCGAGATGGTGCTCATCCGCGAGGCCTGCGCAAAACTGGGGAGAAACGATCTGACGGGCTATCTGCTCGTCTGCAACTACCGGCCCTGCCCGATGTGCGCCGCCGCGATGGTGCAGGCGGGCATCCGGGAGTTCTACATCGGTTCCGCCGCACCGGATTTTCCGGCGCTCCTCGTCAAAACCGCGGAAAGCTACGCGGAGATGGGGATTTTGGTGGAGGGAGGCATCCTCGACGAGGCGTGCGCCGCGCAGGTGCGTGCCGGACGCGCGCAGCGCGGAAAGGAAAGGGAAACCGGGATGGCGCAAAGGAGAGGGGCCGGGGAGCCCCGCCGCGCGGGGGCGCAGGCTGAAGCTCCCGCGGATGGGGAGTAAGGGGATGGCCGGCGCGCTCGAATGTGTCGCGGCCGACCTGGACGGGACGCTGCTCGGCCCCGACGGGCTGCCGGGGGAGGAGGACCGCGCCGCCATCCGCGCGCTGTCCGCCGCCGGCGTCCGGGTGGTCGCCGTCACGGGGCGGCATCCCCACATCGCGGAGTGGCCGGTTCATCTGGCGGGATGCCATCCTACGGCCATCTGCATGAACGGCGCGGCGGTCTATGATTTCCAGGCCGGAACTTACCATGCGATCGAATATATGCCCGGGGAGGATGCCTACCGGGCATGCCGCCTGCTCGACCGGCTCGGCGCGCCCTACGCGGCCTACACCGCCGACGCGATCCTGCTGGCCGGGACGTGGGAGGCGGAGAATTTTTACGAAGCGCATTTTTCCCGGTGCGGACCCCGCTTCCGCCGCGCGCCCGTCTACTGCCGGGACAGCGCGGATTTCGGCGGACGGGAGATCGCAGACCTTTTGCTCCCGGGGGCCCCCTCCGAAGCGGCGGAGGAGCTGAGGGCGCTCGCCGGGAGGATGGAGGGGGTGCGGCTGGTCACGTCGAGCGGGAGCTGCGTCGACCTCTGCGGCGTGAACGTCTCCAAGGGCGCGGCCCTGCGGGAATACTGCCGCCGCGAGGGGATTTCCCTCGCGGGGACCCTCGCGCTGGGGGACGAGGAAAACGACCTCTCCATGCTGGAGATCTGCGGCCATCCCTTCGTACCGGAGGGGTCGGCGATCTCGGGCAGGCTGCCGGACGCGCGCTTGACCGCGCGCTGCGGGAAAAACCCGCTCGCGCACGCGCTCGAGACCCTTTACACGGCGCGGTAAAAAATGCGCCCCCGTCCCGGGGTTTCCGGGGCGGGGGCGCCGTGCGTTCACAGCTTATCCGCGGTTCCAGAATTTGCGGTCGAGGGAGCGGTACTGCACCGCCTCGGAGAGGTGGGGGGCGCGGATGCGTTCGCTCCCGTCCAGGTCGGCGATCGTACGCGCCACCTTGAGGATGCGGTCGTAGGCGCGCCCCGAGAGGCCGAGCTTTTCAAACACCAGCCCGAGCATCCGTTCCGCCTCGGGGTCGAGCGGGCAGGATTCGGCGAGCATCGACGGGTCGAGCCGGGCGTTGCAGGAGACGCCGGTTCCGGCATAGCGGGCGTTCTGGCGTTCGCGCGCCGCCTGGACGCGCAGGCGGATTTCGGCGGAGGATTCCTCCGCGTCCCGCCGCGCGGAGAGCTGGGCATAGGTGACGGGGGAGACCTCGACGTTCAGGTCGATGCGGTCGAGCAGCGGCCCCGACACCCGCCCCAGGTAGGAGGACACACGGGAGGGCGGACAGGAGCAGCGCCGGGTGGGGTGGCCGAAATAACCGCAGGGACAGGGGTTCATCGCGGCCACGAGCATGAAGCGGCTGGGATAGCTCAGCCGCGCGCCCGCCCGCGCGATCGTGAGGACGCCGTCCTCCAGCGGCTGGCGCAGGGCCTCCATCGCCTGCCGCTGGAACTCGGGCAGCTCGTCGAGGAAGAGAACGCCGTTGTGGGCGAGGGACACCTCGCCCGGGCGGGGCACCGTGCCGCCCCCGCAGAGTCCCGCGGGCGAGACGGTGTGGTGCGGCGCGCGGAAGGGCCGCGTGCGGATGAGCGGCAGGTCGGGCGCGAGCATCCCGCAGGCGGAATAGATCTTCGTCGTCTCGATCGACTCCTCCTCGGTCATGCCGGGCAGGATGGAGGGCAGCCGTTTGGCGAGCATGCTCTTGCCGGTGCCGGGCGCGCCGATCATCAGCAGGTTGTGCCCGCCCGCCGCCGCGACCTCGAGCGCCCGTTTGGCGGGGCCCTGCCCCTTTACGTCGGCGAAGTCGGGCATGGGCGGCTGCGGCCCGCCGCCGAACCGTACCATCCCGGCGGGCGGGAGGTCCCGCTCCCCGCGCAGGTGGGCGACAAGCTCCCCGACGGAGCCGACCGGGAAGACCTCGATTCCCCGCGCGGCCGAAGCCTCGGCGGCGTTGGCGGCGGGAATGAAGGCGCGGCGGATTCCCGTCCCGGCGGCGCCGAGCAGCATGGGCAGCACGCCGCACACCCGGCGCAGCCCGCCTGAGAGGGAGACCTCTCCGATGAAGGCGGAATCCGCGGGCGGGGCGTTTTCGGGCAGGAGCCCCTGCGCGGCGAGCAGCCCGACAAGAATGGGCAGGTCGTAGAGGGAGCCCGCCTTTTTCACGTCGGCGGGCGCGAGGTTGACGACGATGCGCCCGTCGGGGAAGGGGAAGCCGCAGTTGGCGAGCACGGAGCGCACCCGCTCACGCGATTCGCGCACCGCCGCGTCGGGCAGGCCGACGATGTCGAAGGCGGGCATCGCCCGCGCGACGTTTACCTCGACGGTGACGGGGTAGGGATCGATTCCCAGAATCCCAAGGCTTTGGATCGTGGACAGCATGGCGGCGTTCCTCCCCTAGTCTGATAGGAAAAGGATACCATATTGGAAAAACAAAATCGACCCGTTTCGGCAAATTTTGTCGAAACGGGTCGAAAAGAGGATGGATTTGATCAGCCGAACATGTGCTCGGCGAAGATTTTCAACCCGATGCCCACGAGGATGACCCCGCCGAGCACCTGCGCGCGGCTGCCGAGCAGCAGCCCGAACTGCCTGCCGAGCATGGCGCCGACGATGCAGCAGAGGAAGGTCACCACGCCGATGAAGGCCGCCGCCGTGACGATATTGACCTGCATGACCGCGAAGCCGACCCCGACGGCGAGCGCGTCGATGCTCGTGGCCACCGCCTGCATGAAGAGGACCCTGAGGGTGAAGAGGTGGTCGGGCGAGCAGCCCCCGGGATGGCGCAGCTCGCGGACGCCGTCTAAAATCATTTTCCCGCCGATGAACCCGAGCAGCAGGAGGGCGATCCAGTGGTCGGCGGCGGAGATCGCGCCGCTGAAGGTCCGCCCGGCGAGATAGCCGATGATCGGCATGAGCATCTGGAAGAGGCCGAAGGAAAAGGCGGCGGCGGCCGCCTGCTTCCGGCCGAAGCCCCGGTAGCACATGCCGTTGGAGATGGATACCGCGAAGGCGTCCATCGACAGCCCCAGCGCAATCAGAAAAAGTGTCGGCGTTCCCATAGGAATATCCCCCTTGCCATGTTTGTTGACAGCGGACCGGACGCAAATACGCCCCGGGCCCGCGGACGCCCCCCTTGACGGCGGCCGGACCCCGCGGGGTCCGCTCCCGGCAAAGCAAAAGACCCACGGACATGGCTTTTCGGGCCCGTCCATGAGTCTTGTTCTTTCAGGCAAGCCAGGCCGTGAGGCCATTGTGTTGACTTGCCACGCGCCGGTACGCGCGCAAACTACTCCCCCATGCGGAAATCTTAGCCCAGTATAACACGCCCGTCCGCCCGTTGCAAGTGCCGGAAGGCGTTTTGGGAGAATTTTTTCCGGGACTTCCATTTCTCCCCAGTAATCGGTTGACTTTGACAGCCTGTACGGGTATCATGATAACAGGAAAATGAGCAGTCCCCATGAAAGTATATATGTGACGGGAGGAAGTTATATGAACCATACCGAGCTGTATGAACGCTGGCTGGCCGCTCCCCTTGAGGACCCCGACCTGACCGCGGAGCTTCAGTCGATCAAGGGGCGGGACGTCGAAATCCTCGACCGTTTTTACCGCGACCTCGCCTTCGGAACCGCGGGGCTGCGCGGGGTCATCGGCGCGGGCAACAACCGCATGAACATCTATACCATCCGCCGCGCGACCCAGGGCCTCGCCAACTACCTGCTCGCCCAGTCGGAGGAGCCGCACGTCGCGATCTCCTACGACAGCCGCATCAAATCCGACCTCTTCTCCCGGGAAGCGGCGGGCGTGCTGGCCGCCAACGGCGTTCGGGTGTCGATCTACCGGGAGCTGATGCCCGTGCCGGCGCTCTCCTTCGCGACCCGCGAGCTTTGCTGCGACGCGGGCATCATGGTCACCGCCTCCCACAACCCCGCCAAATATAACGGCTACAAGGTCTACGGCAGCGACGGCTGCCAGATGACCGAGCACGCCGCCGACGCCGTCCTCAAAGAGATCAACAGCCTCGATGTGCTCACCGGCGCGAAGACGATGAAGTTCGAGGAGGCGCTCGCCTCGGGAATCGTCTCCTACATCCCCGAGGAGGTCGTCGACCGCTTTATCGACAACGTCCTCGCCCAGCAGGTCAACCCGGGCGTCTGCAAAAAGGCGGGCCTCAAGCTCGTCTATTCCCCCCTCAACGGCGCGGGCAACAAGCCGGTGCGCCGCGTGCTCGCCGCGATCGGTGCCGAGGACGTGACCGTCGTGCCCGAGCAGGAGCACCCCGACGGCAGCTTCCCGACCTGCCCCTTCCCGAACCCCGAGATCAAGGAGGCGCTCGCCAAGGGGCTCGAACTCGCGCGGGAAACGGGCGCGGACCTCATGCTCGCCACCGACCCCGACTGCGACCGGGTAGGCATCGCGGTGAAGGAGGGGGAGGACTACACCCTGCTCACCGGAAACCACGTGGGCGCGCTGCTCTTCGACTACATCTGCCGCTGCCGTGCCGAAAACGGCACGATGCCCAGGGACCCCGTCGCGGTGACGACGATCGTCTCCACCAAGCTCACCCAGATGATCGGCAAGGCCTACGGCGTCGAGGTGCGCAGCGTGCTGACCGGCTTCAAATACATCGGCGAGCAGATCGCGCTGCTTGAGTCCGCCGGACATCCCGAGCGGTTCCTCTTCGGCTTCGAGGAGAGCTACGGCTACCTGTCGGGCACCTACGTCCGCGACAAGGACGCGGTCGTCGGGTCGATGCTCATCGTCGAGATGGCCTCCTGGTATAAGCAGAGGGGCATGAGCCTCGTCGACGCGCTCGGCGACCTCTACAAGCGGTTCGGCATCTGCCGCGAGAGCGTCTCCAACTTCCAGTTCGAGGGCGCAGAGGGCATGAAGATCATGGCCGGCATGATGGAGAAGCTGCGGGAGAATCCGCCCGCCGAGATCGCCGGGCAGAAGGTGACCTGCGTGAGCGACTACGAGCGTTCCGTCTCCATCTGCGGCGGGAAGACCTCGCCGATCGACCTGCCCAAATCGAACGTGCTAGAATATGCGCTCGCCGACGGCTGCACCGCCATCGTGCGCCCCTCCGGCACCGAGCCGAAGATCAAGCTTTACCTGTCGGTCGTCGGCAGGGACATGGCTGAAATCGACGCGCGCGCCGCCGCGATGGACGCGGACGTCAAACGCATCATGGGCGTCTGAGCGGGCAAAATAGGGAAAATCCGCAAAATCCTGCGGTTTCCGCAAAAAACCGCTTGCAATCGCGGGAGCCGTGTGGTATAGTTTTAATGTTGCATTTATGGCATCTATCTCCGATGTCAGAAAGAGGTGAAACAAATGAAAGAGGGAATCCATCCCAAGTATGTGGATACGACGATCACCTGCGCCTGCGGCGAAGTGATCCATACGCGCTCGACGCGGGAGAACATCCGCGTTGAAATCTGCTCCAAGTGCCATCCCTTCTTCACCGGCCGTCAGAAGCTGGTTGATACGGGCGGACGCGTCGACAGGTTCAAAAAGCGTTTTGGCATGGACAAGTAACTGCTTGCTGCAAAGTGCGCAGCCGCATTGATGCGGCTGCGTTTTTTGTATCCGAAAGGGGGCGCGGCATGACCGGGATTGAGACAAAGCGCCTGCTCCTGCGCCCGCTGGAGGAGGCCGACTTTTTCGCGCTGCGGAAAATCCTCGGCGACCCGCGGGTGATGTACGCGTGGGAGCACGGCTTCAGCGGCGATGAGGTGCGGGAGTGGATCGCCCGCAGCCGGGCGCGCTGCGCGCGGGAGGGCGCGGGCCACCTCGCGGCGGTCGAGCGCGCGACGGGGGACTTTGTCGGCACGATCGGCCCGGTGTGGGAGCCGGTGGGGAACCGCATGGCGTGGAGCGTCGGCTACATCCTCCGCCAGGACCGATGGGGGGAAGGCTTCGCCCGCGAGGGCACGGCCGCCTGTGTGCGGCATATCTTCGAAGTGTTCGGCGCGTCCGAGGCGGTTGCCGACATCCGCCCGGAGAACGCCTCCTCCCGCCGGGTCGCGGCCGCGCTCGGCATGGAGGAGGAGGGGGAGTTCGTGAAAATCTACCGCGGGAAGGAAATGCCCCATCTCATCTACCGGATTACCAGGGAACGCTTTGAATCGATGAAACGGAAAAGAGGGAATATTTATGCGGAAATCTGAAAAATTCTTGTGGGCAGCTGCATTTTTATGCATTGGCATGGTGGCCGGATTTTTGATCGCGCCGATCAAGGCGGGCATCGTCTGCGGCGACGGCAACACCGTTTACACCGGGCCGGGGCGGAGCGCCGGGGACGATGGCGCGGAGGCTTGAATTCACGGTGCCGCCCGCCTATGACGGGCGCAAGGTCATCCATTTCCTGCGCGGGGAGGCGGGGTGCTCCTATACGCTCGTGCGTTCCCTCAAGACGAAGGAGGACGGCATCCTCCTGAACGGCGCGCGCGCCCGCACGATCGACCGACTGCGGGCGGGCGACCGGCTGGCGATCACGCTGCGCGACGGCATGGGCGGGGCGGAACCGGACGGCACGCCGTCCGTGCCGCTCCTCTACGAGGACGACGACATCGCCGTCTACGCGAAACCCGCCGGCATGGCCTGCCATCCGGTGCGCGGTATGCAGAGCGGGACGCTTGCCAACGTCTTCGCGCGCGACTGCCGAGAGCGGGGGCAGGAGGCGGTCTGCCGGCTGATGGGACGGCTCGACCGGGACACGTCGGGCGCGGTGGTGATCGCTAAAAACGCCTTCGCGGCCGCCGCGCTCACCGGGCATGTGGAGAAGACCTACCTCGCGCTCGTGACGGGCGCGCCGGAGCCCCGGGCGGGGACGGTCGACGCGCCGGTCGGGCAGCCCGACCGGGCGGATCCGCGCCGCCGGGTCATACCGGACGGCAAGCCCGCCGTGACCTGTTACGAGACGCTCGCGGAGTTTCCCGGCTACAGCCTCGTGCGCTGCACCCTCGGGACGGGGCGCACCCACCAGATCCGTGTACACATGGCCCACATCGGCTGCCCGCTGCTCGGGGACGCCCTCTACGGCGGGGACCGGACCCTCATCGGGCGGCACGCGCTGCACTGCGCGGACGTCTCCTTCACCCATCCGGTGAGCGGGGATTTGCTCACGGTGCGCGCGCCCGTCCCAAAAGATATGCAAAAGTTGGCGCCCGATTGTGTGCAAACATGGTGAATATGTATGAAAATTGCGGAGAGTGCATATTTTTTGAAAAAACCCCTTGCAAAATAGGGGAACGGATGTATAATTATAACACGATATACAGAACAGCGCCCGCGTGACACACGCGGGATCAGATTGGGAGGAACGGAAAATGAAAAAGGCAATGGCTCTGGCCCTCGCGGCCCTGATGGTGCTTTCCCTCGCGGCGTGCGGCAAGAAGGCGCAGGTCGCCATCAACACGGTCGAGGACCTGAACGGCAAGAAGATCGGCGTCCAGGCGGGCACCACCGGAGAAATCTACGTGCAGGAAAGCGTCGCCGACGCCCAGCTCGGCAGCTACAAGTCCGGCATGGACGCGGCGCTCGACCTCAAGAACGGCAAGCTCGACGCGGTCGTGCTCGACGAGCTCCCGGCCAAATCGATCGTCGCGCAGAACGACGACCTGACGATCATCGACTTCAACCTCGAGCCCGAGGAGTACGCGATCGCCGTCAAGAAGGGCAACACCGAGCTGCTTGACGCGATCAACGCGACGATCGCGCGGATGCAGGGCGACGGCTCCTACGAGGCGCTTGTGAACGCCTTCATGCCCGCCGAGGGCGAGGAGGCGATCAAGGTCCCCGAGAACGTCGAGACCTCGGGCGATGTGATCAAGATGGGCACCAACGCGGCCTTCAAGCCCTTCGAGTACGCCGAGGGCTCCGAGATCGTCGGCTTCGACATCTCGATGGCGCAGAACGTCGCCAAGGACATGGGCAGGAAGCTCCAGGTCGAGGACATGGCGTTCGACAGCCTGCTTTCCGCGCTTGACACCGGCACGATCGACTTTGTCGCCGCCGGCATGACCGCCACCGAGGAGCGCCGTCAGAGCGTCGACTTCTCCGAGCCCTACTACTCCTCCAAGCAGGTCGTCATCGTCCGCAAATAAGCATTAAGTATGGAAACGGGGATGCCGGGTGGGGCCTTTCGGCCCCGCCCCGCTCCTGTTTAGGGAGGAACGCCAATGCATGCGATCTATCAAAACCTGATTGCCATGGACCGCTGGAAGCTGATCCTCGAGGGCCTGGGCAACACGATCATCATCGCCCTGGGCGCGATCGTGATCGGCACGATCATCGGCGCCGTCATGGCGCTCATGCGGGTGTCGGGCAACCGGGTCCTCGGCGGAATCGCCAAGGCCTACATCACGATCATCCGCGGCATCCCGATGGTGACCCAGCTGATGATCTTCAACTTCATCCTCTTCGCACCGACCGGCATGCCGAAACTTGCGATCGCGATCGTCAGCTTCGGCGTGAACTCGGGCGCCTACTGCGCGGAAATCTTCCGCGCGGGCATCCAGGGGGTCCCGGTCGGGCAGACGGAGGCCGGCCGGTCGCTCGGACTGGGCAGAGCGCAGACCATGTGGTCGATCGTGATCCCCCAGGCGGTCAAGGCGGTGCTCCCCACCTACACCAACGAGTTCGTCGTGCTCATCAAGGAGACGGCGGTCGCCAGCTACATCGCGCTCATGGATCTGACCAAGGCCAGCGACATGATCCGCAACGCGACCTTCAACGCGTGGGTGCCGCTGCTCTCCGCGGCGGTGATCTATCTCTGCCTGACGCTGGGGCTGTCGAGCCTCTTCGCACGGCTGGAAAGGAGGCTGGCGCGCAGTGATCGAGGTTAAAGATCTCCGCAAGTCTTTCAAGGGTCTCGAGGTGCTCCGCGGCATCAACGAGACGATCAACAAGGGGGAAAAGGTGGTCGTCGTCGGGCCGTCCGGCTCGGGCAAATCCACCTTCCTGCGCTGCCTCAACCGGCTCGAGGAGCCGTCGGGGGGCGAAATCTGGTTCGAGGGGACCAATATCTGCGACCCCAAGTGCAACATTAACCGCCTGCGCCAGAAGATGGGCATGGTGTTCCAGCAGTTCAACCTCTTCGCGCACCTGTCGGTCAGGGAGAACATCACCCTTGCGCCCGTCAAGCTCAAGATCATGACCCCCGCCGAGGCGGAGGAGAAGGCGATGCAGCTTTTAAACCGCATTGGGCTCGCGGAAAAGGCGGACGCCTATCCGAGCCAGCTTTCGGGCGGACAGCAGCAGCGGATCGCGATCGTGCGGGCGCTGGCGATGAATCCCGACGTGATGCTCTTCGACGAGCCGACCTCCGCCCTCGACCCCGAGATGGTCGGCGAGGTGCTCGACCTGATGATCCAGCTCGCGGAGGAGGGGATGACAATGGTCGTCGTCACCCACGAGATGGGCTTCGCGCGCGAGGTGGGAACCCGCGTGCTCTTTATGGACGAGGGGCAGATTCTCGAGCAGAACACGCCGCAGGAGTTCTTCGCGAATCCGCGCAACCCGCGCACGAAGGACTTTTTGTCCAAGATTCTATAGGATTACCGACTGACCGCAGGGGCGCCGCGCGCCCCTGCGGGATTTTCGCTGGATGGAGGCACTATGAACGTACTGTTTTTGGGGGACGTGGTGGGACAGGCGGGCTGTGAAAAGGTCCGCCGCGAGCTGCCGGGGCTGAAAAAGGAGCTGTCCGCCGGGATCGTGGTCGCCAACGGGGAGAATTCCGCCGAGGGCAACGGGATCACCCCCTACAGCGCCCAGCACCTCTTTGCGAGCGGGGTGGACGTGCTCACGACGGGCAACCATGCGCTGCGCCGCCGCGACGTGTACGACCTGCTCGAGGAGGGGAACGGCATCGTGCGGCCCGCGAATTTCCATCCGTCCGCGCCGGGGAAGGGGTGGTTCCTCCACGACAATCCCGCCTTCCCGCTCGCGGTGGTAAACCTCCAGGGGCGCGTCTACATGGACCCGCCGCTCGCGAGCCCGTTTGACGCGGCGGACGCGCTGCTTTCCGGGATCAACTGCCCCAACATCCTTGTGGATTTCCACGCGGAGGCGACGGCGGAGATGCTCGCGCTCGGCCACTACCTCGACGGCCGGGTGTCCGCGGTGATCGGCACCCACACCCATGTGCAGACCGCCGACGAGCGGCTGCTGCCGCAGGGGACCGCCTATATCACCGACGCGGGCATGTGCGGCGGACGGGACTCGATCCTCGGTGTGGAGAAGGAACGGGCGATCGAGCGGCTGCGCACTGGGCTGCCGGTGCGTTTCCAGAACGACCCCGGGCAGGTCGAGCTGTGCGGCGTGCTGCTCGTGTTCGGGAAGACGCCCGGGAAGGTCGAGCGGATCGAGCGGATCCGGGTCCCCTGACCAAAAGCTGAAAACCGGAGAATAAGCCCCCGCGGCCCTGCCGGCCGCGGGGATTTTTGTGTTTTTTAGGAATGTTCACAAAGCTGCGTTGAAATTGCACGGCCTATGGGGTATAATATTTAGGATTTACATGGCGTGGAATCCGTTGGGCGGCCGCCGGCCGCCGGGACGATGGCATTGGAGTGCAGGATGAAAAAGCGTTTTTTTGCGCTGCTGGCGGCGCTGGCGGTCCTCTTGGGCGGATGCGCCCCCGTGGACCTGAGCGACCAGCAGCAGGTGGATATCACGGGGCAGCTGCAGGAGCCGGCCCCGTCCGGGACGGAGCCTGAGGAACCCGCCGCGTCCGTCGGGGACGAGGTGCGCGTGGCCTACGACCCCTCGGACACTCTCAACCCCTATACGATGACCTCCCAGCTCAACCGGCAGCTCGTTCCGCTGCTCTACGACAGCCTCACCCGGCCCGATAAGACCTGGCGACCGGAAAACCAGCTGGCGCGGGAGATTACGCAGACGGACGGCAGGCAGTACGTCGTGAAGCTGCGCGGGGACGCGCTCTTCTGGGACGGCACCCGGCTGGACGGCAAGGACGTCATCTACTCGTTCACGACCGCGATCGCCTCCGACTCCAACTGGAAGCAGATGCTCCAGAACGTGTCGGGGTGCTCGGTCAACGGCGACGGCGACGTCGTCTTCCGGCTCTATTCCGCCGATGCGGATTTCCCCGCGCTGCTCTCCTTCCCGATCGTCAAGGAGGGCACGGCGGGTGAGAATTTCCCCGTCGGCGTCAGCAAGTACTATGTCTCGGGCACCTGGCGGCAGGGGGTCATCCTTGAGCAGAACCCCCTCTACTGGCAGGAGGCGGGCGATATCAAAAGGGTGCTGCTGGTGGGGGTGTCCGACCCGGGCGCGCTCGGCTTCAGCCTGCGCACGGGGGATGTGGATCTCGTCTACTCCGACCTGAGCGACCCCGAGCTCTCGAACCTCTCCGCCCAGAGCGCGCCCGTCTCCCTCAACAACCTCGTCTATGTCGGGATCAACGGGAGCCGCGGCCTGCTGGCGGAGCCCGCCTTCCGGCAGGCGCTCTCGCTGGCGGTCAACCGCGACGAGCTGGTGCAGAAGGCGTACATCTCCCGCGCGCGGGCGACGATGTACCCGCTGAACCCCGACTTCTACCGCATGGAGCCGATCGAGCTTTCCGCGCCGCGCGACCTGACGGGTGCCGGGGAGCTGCTCGACGGGCTCGGGCTGCGGCAGAAGGACGACGACGGCTGGCGGCTGCGCTACGGCGCGCCCGTCACCCTGCGCCTGCTCGTGAACAGCGAAAACGCCGCGCGCAACGCGGCTGCCGCGCTGATCGCCGAACAGCTCGCGCGGCTGGGGATCAGGGTGGAGGTCGTGTCCCAGTCGTTTTCCCAGTACCAGTCGAGCCTCGCGGGCTACAACTACGATCTCTATATCGGCGAGACGCGGCTGATGGACAACATGGATTTTTCCCTGCTTTTAAACGGCGGGGCCCTCGGCTACGCGGCCCCCTACAGCGAGTACCTGAGTGACCTGGCGCGCGCCTACCGCGCGTCCGGAACCGGCGTGGAGGCGCTCTGCGAGGCGTTCTCCGTCCAGACGCCCTTTATCCCGCTCGTCTTCCGGCAGGGGGCGGTTTCGTTTGAACGGGCCTTCCAGGCGGAAATCCTTGCAACGGAGCAGGATATTTTCTATAATATAATGGAATGGTAGAATTTTACCCCGCATGATTCCGTAACATTGCGCCGGCAGTATAGAATGGAGGTTTTTCGTTTTGATCAGCATCGAGAACCAGTACGGCACGGTGGAAATCTCCCAGGAGTATTTTTCCAACCTTGTCGGGAAAGCGGCGTCCGAGTGCTTCGGCGTCGTGGGCATGGTCAGTTCCCCCGCGCAGGGGCTGCGCGCCGCCATCCGCGGCAAGAAGACCCCCGACGAAGGGGTGCGTGTGCGCACCTCGGGCGGCGGGCTCATCGTCGACCTGCACATCGTGGTCATCTACGGCATGAATATCGCGGCGGTCACCCGCAGCATCGTCAACCGGGTGCGCTATACGGTGGAGCAGGCCACCGGGCTCGACGTGGCGAAGGTCAACGTCTTCGTCGACGCGATGAAAACCGAGAACGCATAACGGATGCAAAACTTCTGAGATGGGGGTCATAAGATCGTGATTACAGGACGGATGCTCAGGGATGCGTTTATCTCGGGAGCAAACAACATTTCCAACCAGCGGCAGGCGGTCGACGCGCTCAACGTCTTCCCGGTGCCGGACGGCGATACGGGAACCAACATGTCGATGTCCGCCTCGGCGGCCAGGCGGGAGCTCAAGCGCATCCCCGACGACGCGACTGTTTCCCGCGTGGCGGACGTGTGCGCCTCGGCGCTGCTGCGCGGCGCGCGCGGCAACTCGGGCGTCATCCTTTCGCTGCTCTTCCGCGGCTTTTCCCGCGGGCTCAAAAATGAGACCGAGGCGGACGCCGAGCACATCGTGCGCGCGCTGGAAAAGGGCGTGGAGTCGGCCTACAAGGCGGTCATGAAGCCCACCGAGGGCACCATCCTCACCGTGGCGCGCGTCGCCGCGATGCGGGCGCGCGAGGAGCTTCACGCCGATACCACGACCGAGGAGATCTGGGATATCATCCTCGACGCCGGCCGCGAGGCGCTTGCCGAGACCCCCGAGCTGCTGCCGGTGCTCAAAAAAGCCGGCGTCGTCGATGCGGGCGGACAGGGGCTGATCGTCGTCTTCGAGGGCATGTCCGAGGTCTTCCACGGCCGCCCGGGCATTGAGCCGGGCGAGGAGAAGCCCGCCGACAGCGATTCGATCCATCCCGACCGCAACGCGGCGGGCGAATACGTGGGGGAGATCACTCACACCTACTGCACCGAGTTTCTCGTCAAAAAGACGGGGGACTCGATCGACCCGCAGGATCTGCGCGCGTTCCTTGAATCGATCGGCGACTGTGTGGTGGTGGTCGACGACGACGACATCATCAAATGCCACGTACACACCGACCATCCCGGCCAGGCACTCGAAAAGGCGGGAACCAACGGCGCGCAGCTCACCAGCCTGAAAATCGAAAACATGCGCGAGCAGTACGAGGCCCAGAAGGCGAGCGTCGTCGAGCCGGAGAGCGACGCCGGCTTCAAATATGCGGCGGTCGACCCGTCGCGGGAGTACGGCTTTGTGGCGGTCGCCGCGGGCGAAGGGGTCCAGAAGCTCTTCGAGGACCTCGGCGTCGACAACATCGTGAGCGGCGGCCAGACGATGAACCCGTCGACCGACGACATCCTTTCGGCGGTGCACGCGACCCCGGCCAAGACGGTCTTCGTGCTGCCCAACAACAAGAATATCATCATGGCCGCCGAGCAGGCGACCAAGCTGGCCGACCGCAGGGTGGTGGTGCTCCAGACGCGCACCATCCCGCAGGGCCTGTCGGCGATGCTCGCCTTCGACCCCGACGCCGACCCGACGGCCAACCAGCTCGCGATGCAGAAGGCGTATGAGCGGGTCGGGACCGGGCAGGTGACCTTCGCGGCGCGGGACAGCGATTTCGACGGGCACAAGATCAGGGAGGGCGAGCTGCTCGCGCTGGAAAACGGCAGGCTCGCCTTCACCGAAAAGGACCTCACCCGCGCGGTCGTGCGGCTGGCAAAGGCCCTCACCCACCGGGACAGCAGCTTTGTGACGCTGCTCTACGGCGAGGAGATCGAGGACGGGCTGGCCGAGAGCGTGCGCGAGGCGGTGGCCGACAAGCTGCCCGACGACGTCGAGGTGGCCCTCATCAAGGGCGGGCAGCCGGTCTACTACTTCATCATTTCGGTCGAATGACGCGGGGTCGTTTGTGATGCGGCATCAGAAAGTCACCCGGATGGTGCTCGCCGCAATGTTCGCGGCAATCACCGCCGTGGCCTCCCAGCTCATTATCCCGCTCGGCTT
>NZ_CABUCJ010000057.1 GCF_902490045.1 uncultured Anaerotruncus sp. | reverse complement strand
CGGGGCGGGGTCCCGCTTCCGTGACTGCCCCGCGTGACGGGGCGCCCTTGGCGTAAGGGGGATTTACCCGGCGTTCGGATGGATGATGATCTTGATGACGTCCTTTTCGTGCAGCACCCGGTCGAGGCCGTCGAAATAATGATCAAGGTCGTATTCGCCGCTGATCAGGGCCTTGGCGTCGACCTTGCCCGAGGCGATGGCGTCCACCGCCCTCCCGAAATCGCCGACCTGGCTGAGGGAGGAATAGTAGGTGAGCTCCCGGTCCCAGAATTCGTTAAAGGGGAAGCGGAGCGTCGGACGCCCGCCGCGGTAGTAGCCGTAACCGAGAATCCGCCCGCCCATCTTCATGAGTTTGGGGGTGGAGTAGACGAGCTCCTCGGCGCCCGTGGCGTCGAAGAGGCAGTCGAACCCGAGCGGGTAGCGGGAAAGCAGTTCCTTCTCGTGCCGGGAGTAGTCGCCGCGGTCCATCAAAACGGTCTCGATCCCGAGCGCCCGGACCTTTTTCAGCTTTGTCGCGGACGACGCGCAGACCACGACGTGGTTCGCGCTGCTGTGCGCCGCCAGCATCGCGAGGATCATGCCCATCGGGCCGGCGCCCATGATGAGCACGTCGTCTCCGTAGTGGATGTTCATTTGATCCATGGAGTGCATGCAGCAGGCGACGGGCTCGGAAAGGCAGCCCTCGTTGAAGCTGACGTGGTCCGGGAGCCGGACCACCTTTCCCTCGGAGGCCTTCACATATTCCGCGAAGCCGCCGTTGGCCTTGTTCCCCAGATTCCGCTTGTCCGGGCAGTGGATGAAATCGCCCTTTTTGCAGTAGTGGCAGACACCGCAGGGGACGGTGTTGTCGGCGGTGACCCGGTCCCCCACCCGGAACGTCGTGACCGCGTCTCCGACCTCGTGGACGTAACCGGCGAATTCATGGCCCGGGATCAGCGGGTACCCGGAGCAGCCGCTCCCGCCGGGCAGATCGTGGTCCGCCTCGACGCCGTGGCAGATGCTGCAGCTCATCACCCTGATGACAACATCATGGCTCCCGCAGACCGGATTTGGCATCTCACGGATCGACGCGTTTTCCCTGAGCGGCTTCTCATAGTATAGCGCTTTCATAATTTCTCCTTCCCGCAGCGCGCTGCGGCAGTCAGGTTTCGTGGTATTTCTTCATGGCGTACCTGAAAATGATCGACTTCTCCTGCGTCACCTCTTCGAGGACGGAGGACATGCATTCGCGGCTGTTCCCGCTCATCTTCTTGCCGCCGCCGAAGGGAAGCTCCTGCGCGCGGAACCCGCCGGAACCGTTGACGGCGACCATGCCCGTTTTCAGGCTCGCGGCCACCTTCATGGCGTCCTGGAAGTCGTTTGTGATGACGCCCGAGCTGAGGCCGTAGTCGGAGGCTTCCGCGATCTCGATCGCCTCGTCCAGCGTTTTGAAGGTGAAGATGGGGAAGACCGGTCCGAAGATCTCCATGTTTTTGCAGATGTCCATATCCCTCGTGCAGTTGTCGAGCACCGTGGGCATGTAGTACGCGCCCCTCCTGACGCCGCCGTACACCAGCTTGGCGCCCTGGTCGATGGTGTGCCGCACCTGCTCTTCGACCTCCCTGGCGGCGCCCTCGCTGATCAGCACGCCGAAGTCGGTGCGAAGGTCCATCAGGTCGCCCTCCTTCACCGTTTTCAGGCGCTCCTCGATCAGCCGGCTGACAAATTCGTCCTTGACCGACTCGTGGACGATGAACCTCTTGGCGCCCGAGCAGCACTGGCCCGCGTTCCTCGTCTTGTCGCCCGCCTCGTTGACGGCCAGGTCCATATCGCAGTCCGCGCAGATGATCAGGGGATCGTTGCCGCCGAGCTCGAATTTATAGGCGGTGAGGTTTTCGGCGGCATGCCGGGCGATCTCCCTGCCCGCCTCCACGCCGCCCGTAAGGTTGAGCTGGGCGATGCCGGGGTTGTCGGAAATCCAGTTGCCGACGGTGGAGCCGCGGCCGGTGACGCACTGTACGGCGCCCGGCGTGACGCCCGCCTCAACCAAAAGCCCCATGAGCTTTAAGACGGTGAGCGGGTTGGAGGTCGCGGGCTTTACGACGATGGCGTTGCCCGCCATCAGCGCCGGGCCCGCCTTGAACGCCCACAGGGCGGCCGGGAAATTGAAGGGGACGATGCAGGCGATGACGCCGAGCGGCTCGTGCACCGTCACCTGCAGGTCGTCGTCGTAGCCGCCCTCGATGCCCATGGGCATCGTCTTCCCGTAATGGTGCTTGACGATCTCGATGGAGCTTTCAAACGTCATGTAGACGGAGTCGATCTCGCCGTAGGAGTCGAAGACCGGCTTGCCCGTTTCGAGCGTGAGGGTCCTGGCGAGCTCGTCCCGGTGCTCCGTGAGAAGCTCCAGGTACCTGCGCAGGATTTTCGCGCGCTCGCGGACGATGACCCGGTTCCACTGCTTCTGGGCCGCGACGGCGTCGGCGATGGCGCGGTCGACGTCCTCCCTGGCGGCGTTCGGGACCGTCTCAAGCAGCTTTCCGTCATAGGGGTTGGTGACGTCGATGGTCGCCCGGTTGGCGGCGTCCACCCAGTTTCCGCTGATCAGCATTTTCATGGTTTCGCGCTCCTTTTCTCAATTAATATTATATTAATAATAAATATAAAATAAATAATTGTTTTCACAATTATAGCAGGACCAAGCTGGAAAATCAAGAGTTGAGAAATATTTTGTTTTGCTAAAATCAAGCGTAAAATCGGACATTTTTAGAATTATTCCAATTTCAAGGGAAAAGGGTTTTGAAAAAATTAAATTCTCGGCATATTGACATTTGGTGTTTCTTTGGTATAGTTATAGCAGAAGATTATTGCATTTATTATTATACTTAAAATAAATAAAAAAGAAAGGGACGATACGATGGTCAACAAAGCAGCGGCGGTCATGGAGAACCGGAAAATCGAGATCATGGACACCCCCATGCCGGAGATGAAGCCCGGATATGTGAAGGTCAAGGTGGGCTATTGCGGCGTGTGCGGTTCCGACGTTCACTTCTATTCCTTTGGGGAGCCCGAATTCCCGGACGTCTATCCCTTTATCCTCGGGCACGAGTTCGCGGGCACGGTGGTGGAGGTGGCCGACGGCGTCAGGGACCTCAAGGTCGGGGACCGGGTCTGCGTGGAGCCGGGAACCTTCTGCGGCAAGTGCGAGTGGTGCAGAAAGGGCAAATACAACCTCTGCAGGGAGATGGAGTTCCTTTCAGCCCCGCGCACAAAGGGCGCGATGCGGGAATACATCACGCATCCCGCGGAGCTCTGCTTCAAGCTTCCGGACAACGTGTCGACGATGGAGGGCGCCCTGGTGGAACCGCTCGCGGTCGGCATGAACGCGGTCGTCCGTTCGGGCATCCACGTGGGGGATTCGGCGGTCGTGCTCGGGACCGGCTGCATCGGCCTTGTCACGATCATGTCCCTCAAGGCGGCCGGGGTCACGGACATCACCGCCGTAGACCTTTACGACATCCGGCTGGAAAAGGCCCTCGAGGTGGGCGCGACGCGCGTGATCAACACCACCGATAAGGACTCTGTCGCCGAAGTGCTCAAGTATTACGACGGCATCGGCCCCGACTATGTGTTCGAGACGGCGGGCAGCCGCTATACGGCGGAGGCCGCAATCTATATCTGCAAAAAGGGCGGCGTCATCATGCAGGTCGGCAACGTGGTCGGCGAGACGTCGCTCAACCTCCAGAAGATGTGCGACAAGGAGCTCACGCTCATGACCAACTTCCGCTACCGCAACATCTACCCCACCTGCGTCGAAGCGATCGCGGCCGGCCGGATCAACGTGAAGGACATCGTCTCCAGGGTCTATCCGCTCGACGACGCGATGGAGGCGTTCGAGGACTGCATCAGCAAGAGGCAGTCGATGGTCAAGGCGGTGCTCAGGATCAGCGAAGACTGACTGGGAGCCGCGAATCAGGGGAAGCCGGACGGCGTCCGGCCTCTCCGCTCAAATTGATTGTACAGGGGAGGCCGCCTCATGAATAAAGTCATCTGCGTCGGCAACGCGGTTGTCGACATCATCGTAAAGAACGGCCCGGACAGGACGCCCGACGGCATGACGCAGTTTTCCGAAAGCATCGACATGTACTTGGGCGGGGACGCGGTCAACGAGGCCGTCGGGCTGGCGGCCATGGGCAACGACGTAAAGCTCTACACGGCGATCGGCGACGACGCGCTGGGCAGCGCCTTCCTGAGCCTGATCAGGGGCTGCGGCATCCCGACGGACGGCGTCGTCCGGGACAAGGAGCACCGCACGACGGCGACCGTCGTCACCGTCGGGGCCGACGGCGAGCACGGGTGCATGACCCTCCGGGACGGCGCGGCGGGAAACATGCGCTACAGCACGGACGTGTTCGACATCGATTTTACGGGCGCCAGGCTGGTTTCCGTCGCGAGCCTCTTCTGGAGCAGGGGCCAGACCGACTCGGATTTGACGGCGCTGCTGTCCAGGGCGAAGGAAGCGGGGGCGCTGACGATGGCGGACATGGTCCTTGACCAGTCGCAGATGTCCCTGGAGGATATCGCGGGCGCGATGAAGCATCTGGATTACCTGGTGCCGAGCTACCACGAGGCGTCCTACTTCACGGGAAAGGATTCTCCCGAGGAGATCGCGGACGAATTTCACCGGCGGGGCGTCGGGACGGTCGTCCTGAAGATGGGAGCACAGGGCGTCTTCGCAAGCTCGGAGGGCAGGACGTACCGCGTCGGCACGATCGCGGACCGGGTGGTCGACACGCTGGGGGCCGGGGACAACTTTGTGGCCGGCTTCATCACGGGGATCGTGGACGGGAAAAGCATGGAGGAAGCGCTCTATTTCGGGTCCGCCGCGTCGGCGATCGCGATCAGCCAGTATGGCGCGAGCGGCGCGATCAAGAGCAAGCAGCAGGTCCAGGATTATCTGGACGCCCACAGAAAATAGAAGGAGATTATGGCTATGAAAATGATTATCAACGGTCAGAAGGCAGACGCTTCCGACGGCAGGACGCAAAACGTGGTCAACCCCGCGACGCTGCAGGTGATCGACACGGTCCCCTCCGCCACGGCGGAGGACATCAAAAGGGCGGTTGACGGCGCGGTTGCCGCGCAGGAGGCCTGGGCGGCGCTTCCGGTCAGGGAACGCTGCGCCATCCTCCGCAGGTTTGCCGACCTGGTGATGGAGAGAAGGCTCGAGCTGGGCGAGATCCTCGCCCGGGAAGCCGGCAAGCCGTACATGAAGGAAGCCGTGTGGGAGCTCGACTCCGTGGCGTATGTATACCGCGGCGCGTGCGACGTCGCGATGCACTACTACGGATCGACCATGCCGATCGGCACGGAGCCGGGATACGACGACGACCTCCAGATCACGATCCACGAGCCGCTCGGCACGCTCGCCTGCATCATCCCCTACAACTTCCCGCCCGCCATCTGGGCGTTCAAGACGGCCGCGGCGCTTGCCGCGGGCAACACGATCGTGGTCAAGGCGCCCTCCTATGACCCGATGACGCTTCTCGCGCTCCATGAGATGCTCCACGAGGCGGGCCTTCCCGCGGGCGTGGCGCAGTGCCTGACCGGCAGGGGCTCCGTCGTGGGGGACTGCCTCGTCGACGACCCGCGGATTGCGTGCGTCAACTTCACCGGGAGCACGGACGCCGGTCTCAGCATCGCGGCGACGGCGGCGAAGCACCTCACCGATTACAAGTTCGAGCTCGGCGGCAACGACCCCTTCATCGTGTTCGAGGACGCCGACATGGACCTTGTGGTCAAGGAGGCGGAGGACCAGGCGAGGAACAACCGCCAGTGCTGCACAGGCTCCAAGCGGTTCCTGATCCACAACTCCCTGAAGGAGGAGTTCATCCGGAGGCTCAGCGCCGAGCTGGATAAACTTGTGATCGGCGACCCGATGGACCCGAAGGTCAACATGGGCCCGATGATCTCGGAGAGGGCCGCCAGACAGGTGGAGGAGCAGGTCAACCTGACGGTCGCGCAGGGCGCCAGGATTGTGCGCGGCGGCAGGCGCAACGGTGCGTTCTACGAGCCCACCATCCTCGCCGACGTGTCGCCCGACACGGACATCGCGCGCGACATGGAGGTGTTCGGACCCGTGTGGCCGGTGATCGGCTTTGACACGGTCGACGAAGCGGTCGAGATCGCCAACAGCTCGCATTACGGGCTCGGCGGCGGGCTCTTCTCCCGGAACATCTACACCTGCATCCAGGTCGCCAAGAGGCTGAAAACCGGCCACATCGCCATCAACGGCTCGGGCAACTTCCGCGCGGCGGAGCTTCCGTTCGGCGGCGGCAAAAAGATGAGCGGCAACAGCCGCGAATCCCTCTCCCGGGTCATGGACGAGGTGACGCAGCTCAAGTCGATCGTGTTCCGGTACGCGTTCAACGAGAGGAAATGACCGGGGAAATCCCCGTACATGTTTGAGGCGGTAAAGAAGCAAAGCGGCTGGTCCGCGACTACGGAAGGCGCGTATACCAGATGCGGGCGGCGGACAGGTACCGGGCGTATGGCGCAAAAATGGTTTTATGAAATAACAGGAGGCTATCGATATGGGACTGGTTACGTTAACGGAAATCCTGAAGGAGAGCGTTGAGAAAAAGTACGCGGTGGGCGCGTTCGACACGCTGGACGACAATTTCACGGAGGCCATTGTCGCCGCAGCGGAGGAGGAGGGGCTCCCGGTCATCCTGATGGTTCCCAACTTCTTTGCCGACGACAGGGACGGGCGGCAGATGAGCTTTTACTTCAACCGGCTGCTCGACCGCTGCCAGAGGGCGACGGTTCCCGTCTGCCTGCATCTGGACCACGGCAACAGCTTCGCCTGCTGCGTCAGGGCCATCCACGGCGGATGCACGTCGATCATGTTTGACGGCTCGGCGCTCCCAATGGAGGAGAATATGGCCATCACGAAAGAACTCGTCAAAATCGCCCACAGCTGCGGCGTGAGCGTTGAAGCCGAAATCGGCCACGTGGGCAGCCCCGAGGGCGGAGAGTTGGAGGCCAGCGACGTGGACACCTCCAAGTACACCAGGCCGGAGGATGCGAAGCGGTTTGTCGAGGAGACGGGCGTGGACGCCCTCGCCGTCGCCGTCGGCACGGTGCACGGCCTCTTCAAGGGGACCCCAAAGATCGACACGCAGCGGCTGGACCAGATCCGGGAGCTCGTCAAAATCCCCCTCGTCCTGCATGGCGGTTCGGGACTTCCCGAATCGGAATTCCGCGCGGCGATCGAGCACGGCATCAACAAGATCAACTTCTTTACCGGCCTTTCCCTTGCGGCGTCCGGCGCGATCGATGCAAAGCTGAAGGAGTTCAACGGCAAAATCCATTATATCGAGCTGATCAACGCCGCGCATGAGGCGTGCAAAGCCGCCGTCAAAGAGCAGATGAGAATCTTCGGAACGCTTCCGCTGGATATCTGAAAACACGGCCTCCCGGTGAAGCCGGGGGAAAACGGCTGCCGCTTTGGAACTGGCACATGGAAAGAAACCGGGTGTGCCGTTCCGGGGCGGCAGTTCTGTCGGCCGGTCCGAAATGACAAACAACTCGAACGTGATTTGAAAGTGAGACGACATGTCGCTTTATTTCCTGATCGTCCTGTTCCTCGCATTTGCCGCCTCGGGACTTCAAAACTCGGTGCTGGGGTCCGCCTGGCCGATCGTCCACAGGGACTTTGGCGCCGCGCTTTCCCTCGCCGGCTATGTGAATATGGTCATCGCCGCCGGCCGGGTCGCCGCCAACGTCTACACCGACCGCCTGGTCGGAAGGTATGGGACGCATAAGGTCGCGTCCGTGGGCTTTGCCCTCATATGCCTGGGGCTCTTTGGATATGCGAACTGCGGGTCCTACGCGATGCTCTGCATCTGCAGCATCCCGCTCGGGCTGGGCGAGGGCGCTTTCCTCTGCTCGATCAATACCTTTTCGGCGCTGCACCTGCGGGCCAAATACGCGAACTGGCTCAACATGGTGTGGAGCCTGGGCGCCACGGCGGGCCCCTATATCATGAGCCTCTGCCTGCTGCGGGGCGCCGCGTGGAACACGGGCTACCTTGTCCTGGCGCTCATCCAGGCCGGCGTTCTCCTGCTGTTTTTGTCTTCCGGCGGCCGGTGGAAGGAGATCCCGTCCGTTGAAATCCGCGCCTCGGGAAAGAGGAAGCCCATGCGGGAGGCGGTCAGGCTGGAGGGCATGCCGGCGATGGTTGCGGCGCTCTTCTGTTACACGGCGATCGAAACCACGTCGGCGCTCTGGGCGAGCAGCTACATCACGATCAGGAAGGGGCTGCCGGACGACGTCGGGGCCCTGGGGACGACCTTCCTCTTCCTCGGGATGACGGTGGGAAGGTTCGCGAGCGGGTTCGTATCCGACAGGCTGGGCGACAAGCGGATGATCCACATCGGCCAGGCCCTCATTACAGCGGGCGCGCTCGCCCTGTTCCTGCTGCCGGGGAGGACCGCGGCGCTCGCGTCGATGGCGGTCCTCGGGTTTGGATGCGCGCCGGTCTTTCCCTGCTTCATCCACTATGTGCCGCAGGTCTTCGGGATCGGGGATACGGGCAGCGCGGTCAGCCTTCTGATGGGCAGCTCGCAGGTCGCCACGCTGCTGATGCCGGCCGCGTTCGGATGGATCGCCGACCTCGGCGGCATGGGGCTCTACCCGTTCTTCCAGATCTTTTTCGCGGCGGTCATGATGGCGGCGCTCGCCCGCCGAAAGAAGCGCGCGAAAGCCTGATAAAAAGCAGAGGCGGATGTCCCCCGGACATCCGCCTCTGCTTTTTATCTGTTTGGATTTTCCGTCACTTCTCGACCTTGAAGCTGTCCTTCAGCGTGACGATGCGGTTGAAGGTGCCCTCGTTTTTGCTGTCCTTGCAGAAATAGCCCATGCGCACGAACTGGAAGCGGTCGCCCGGCCGGGCGTCGGCGAGGGACGCCTCGAGCTTGCAGTGGTGCAGCTCGGTGAGGGATGCGGGATTCAGATAGTCGAGGTAGTTGGTGCCCTCGGGCACCGCGTTCACGTCCTCGAGGGTGAAGAGGTTCTCATAGAGCATCACGCGCGCGTCGCAGGCGTGCGCGGCGGAGACCCAGTGGATGGTGCCGCGCACCTTGCGGCCGTCGGCGGGCATGCCGTTGCCTGTCTCGAGGTCGGCGGTGCAGCGCAGCTCGGTGACGCTGCCGTCCGCGTCCTTGACGACCTCGTTGCACTTCACGATGTAGGCGCCCATCAGGCGGACCTCGCCGCCCGGCTTCAGCCGCTGGAACTTGGGCGGCGGCACCTCGGCGAAGTCGGTGCGCTCGATGTAGCACTCCCGCGTAAAGACGACCTCGCGGGTCCCGGCCTCCGGGTCGACGGGGTTGTTGGCGACCGCGAAGGTCTCCTCCTTCCCCTCGGGGTAGTTTTCGATGACGACCCTGATGGGGTCGAGCACCGCCATGCGGCGGGGAGCAGCGGCGTTGAGCTCCTCGCGGATGCAGTATTCGAGCAGCTTCTGATCGACGAGGCTGTTGGTCTTGGCGATGCCCGCGCGCTGCACGAATTCAAAGATCGCGCTCGGGGTGTAGCCCCGGCGGCGCAGGCCGCAGAGGGTGGGCATGCGCGGGTCGTCCCAGCCGTCGACGCGGCCGGTCTCGACCAGCTCGCGCAGGTAGCGCTTGCTCATGACCGTGCCCGTGATGTTGAGCCGCGCGAACTCCCGCTGCTTGGGCTTGGGGTCGAAGCCGATGTTGTCCACCACCCACTCGTAGAGGGGCCGGTGGTTTTCAAACTCGAGGGAACACATCGAATGGGTGATCCCTTCGATTGCGTCCTGTATAGGATGCGCAAAATCATACAATGGGTAGATGCACCACCTGTCCCCCTGCCGGTGATGATGGGCGCGCACGATGCGGTAGATCGCGGGGTCGCGCAGGTTGAGGTTGGGGGAGGACATGTCGATTTTGGCGCGCAGGGTGCGCGATCCGTCGGGGAACTCGCCCCGCTTCATCCGCTCGAAGAGGTCGAGGTTCTCCTCGACCGTGCGGTTCCGGTAGGGGCTTTCGCGGCCCGGCTGGGTGAGGGTGCCGCGGTATTCGCGCATCTCGTCGGCCGTCAGGTCGCAGACATAGGCCTTGCCGTCCCGGATGAGCTGGAGGGCGTACTCGTAGCACTGGTCAAAATAATCGGAGCCGTAGAAGATGCCGTCGGGGTTGGCGCCCAGCCAGCGCAGGTCCTCCTCGATCGACTCGACGAATTCGGTGTCCTCCTTGACGGGGTTGGTGTCATCGTAGCGGAGGTTGAAGAGGCCGTTATATTTCTTCGCGATGAAGTAGTTGATGAAGATCGCCTTGGCGGAGCCGATGTGCAGGTAGCCGTTGGGCTCGGGCGGGAAGCGGGTGTGGATCCGCGCCGAAAAGCCGTTTTTGAGATCCTCGTCAATGATCTCGGTCAAAAAGTTGGGAGCGATTTCCATAAGGCCACGTCCTTTTTCAGTTCAGATTTTCCGCCGCGCCGCGCAGCCGCCGGAGCACCCGCTCCCGGCCGAGCAGCCGCATGATCTCGTACATGTCAGGGGAGTTCTGCCGCCCGGTGACGGCCACGCGCAGCACCATGCTCACGTCCGCGACGCTGCCGCGGTAGGCTTCGGGGTTCTGCTTGTAGTCCTTCATATTGGCGGCGTATCCGAGCCGGTCGGCGAGCGCCTTGATCCTGTCGAACCAGACGCCGCTGTCGTCCGCCGGGTCGTAGATCGCCGCGTATTCTTCGAGGATGCGCTTTGCGTCGGCGGAGCGGACATTTTCGGGATAGGCGCCGTCGCAGGTGAAGAGCTCGTCGAAGAAGAAGCTCAGATATTCTTTGGCGCCGCTCCACACGGCGATGTCCTTGCGGGGCTTTTTGCCGCCGCGGCCGATCGAGAGGATCGCCTCGGTGTAGGCGGGATCGCGCTCGAGCAGCGCGCAGAAATCGGGGTCAAACTCACGCGCCCAGGCGGTGAGCATGTCCGCGACCTCGGCGGCGGACATGCGGGAGATGACGTTTTTGGAGACGTCGTTCAGCTTTTCGATGTCGAAGAGCGCGCCCGAAACGCCCATCTTTTTGGTATTGAAGGGGAATTTTTCGAGCGGGGCGTCGGGGTTCGCAAGCCTCCAGTCCTCAAAATTGGAGTTTAGGAGGGTCATGAGGTACTCCTTAACCGCCGCCACGCAGTAGCCCTGCCGCTGGTAGAAGTCGAGCGCGAGCTCGGGGTCCTTGCGCTTGGAGAGCTTGCGCTTGCTGCCGTTGTCCAGCTTCATGAGCTGGGCGGTGTGCACATACTTGGGCATTTTCCAGCCCATCGCGCCGAAGAGCTGGATGTGGATGGGCAGCGTCGCCAGCCACTCCTCCCCGCGCACGACGTGGGTCGTGCCCATCAAGTGGTCGTCGACGACGTGCGCGAAGTGGTAGGTGGGGATGCCGTCGCTCTTGAGGAGCACCACGTCCTGGTCGTTTTCGGGCAGCTCCATCGTCCCGCGCACGAGGTCGGTGAATTTGGTGCGCCGTCCGGGGTCGCCCTCGCTGCGGAAGCGCAGCACGAACGGCTCGCCCGCCGCGATGCGGGCTTTCACCTCGTCGAAGGGGGTGTCGCGGTGGACCGCCCACCCGCCGTAATAACCGAAATTCGCCTTTTCGGCGGCCTGCTTTTCACGGATGGCGGCAAGCTCCTCCTCGGTGCAGAAGCAGGGATACGCCTTCCCCTGGCGGACGAGCCGCTTGGCGTAGGCCCGGTAAATCCCCTCCCGCTGCCGCTGTCGGTAGGGGCCGTAGGCGCCGTTGTCGCCGTCGGCCGACGCGCCCTCGTCGAAGGGGAGCTCGTAGTCGGAAAAGACCCTGAGGATCGTTTCGACCGCGCCCGGCACCTCGCGCTTCTGGTCGGTATCCTCGATGCGCAGGTAGAAGACGCCGCCGCTCTGGTGGGCGAGGCGCTCGTCCGCGATCGCGCCGAAGAGGTTCCCAAGGTGCATGAACCCGGTGGGGCTGGGGGCCATGCGGGTGACCTTCGCCCCCTCGGGCAGGCTGCGGGGCGGGTAGGCCGTCTCGATTCTGGCGATGACCGCCTCCTCGTCGAGACCGGGGAAGAGCAGGTCGGCAAGTGCGTTGTAGTCCATCAAAAAAGCTCCTTTGCGGCTGTAATCACGCGGATAGTATACTACAATTTTCCACCGTTATCAATCTTCATCCGGATGATTGCGGCGGTAATTCATATAACTTTCGAGGATGATGGTGGCGGCCACCTCGTCGATGACCTCCTTGCGTTTTTTGCCGCGGGTGTTGGTGGCGTTGAGGTACCCCGTCGCGGAGACGGTGGTGCCGCGCTCGTCCCACAGGCGCACGGGGACGGTGACCAGCTTTGCGAGCTGGTCGGCGAAGTCGGCACAGAGCTGGGCGCGGGGGCCCTCCGAGCCGTCCATGTTGATGGGGTGCCCCACGATGACCATCTCCGCGCCGTATTCGCTGGCGGAGGCGGCGACCTTCTGGACCACGCTGCCGAAGTCCTTGTCGTGGATGACGCCGATGGGGGAGGCGAGGTATTCGGTGCGGTCGCAGCAGGCGAGCCCGGTGCGCGCGTCGCCGAAATCAACAGCCATGATCTTCATATCTTCACTCCTTTGGCGGCCTGGCCGCCGGTATCTGCGGTTTCCCGGGCGGCATAGGCCGCGCGGTCCTCCTCGGTGACGGGGACGCTGCGCCACCAGTCCTGCAGCGCAAAGGTCGAAGCGGCCTCCGGCAGGTGGGAGGAGTCGTTCAGGTAGACCGGATGCGGCCGGAAATCGTCCCCGAATTCGATCCGGCTGACGGCGGTGTTGTCGCACCAGCCGACCTCGCCGATCCGTTCGAGCGGCCAGCCCTGCGCGTGGCAGAGGTAGTTTCGGATGGCGCAGCCGTGGGAGGCGACGGCGACCGTCCCGCCCGCGTGCGCCCGCACGATGCGGCCGATGGCGCCCCGCATCCGTTCGTAGACGCTGCGCATGCTCTCGCCGCCCGGGGCCTCAAACGCCCACGGCTCGTTGTCCCAGCGGGCCTCCTCCACCGGAAAGCGCAGCGGCAGCTCCGCGAAGGGAACCCCCTCGAACGCGCCGCCGTTGATTTCCATGAGGTCGTCGTCGGTCACAATGGGCAGCCCGGCCGCGCGGTCGATCGCCCTTGCCGTCTCATACGCCCGCTTGAGCGGGGAGGAGTAGACGGCGTCGAGCGGGATCTCCGCGAACCGCCGGGCGAGATACTCGAGCTGGCGGTAGCCCTTTTCGCTCACGTCGCTGTTGCTGTGCCCCTGGAAGGTCCGCCGCCAGTTGCCCTCGGCCTCCGCGTGGCGGACCAGATATAAGGTAGTGGTCAAACGATTTCACCCGATTCCAATGAATTCCCCGCGCGGCCGCGGGCGCGGGCGGCAGGGCGCCCGCGAAACATACGCATCTATTATACTATAAATCCGCGGGAATCACAATGCCGGGCTTGCTTTTTCCCGCCTTAGAAGCTAAAATAAGAAAGCCGCTTGCGCGGCGGTCAGTTCGCAACATCCTGACCTTAAACAAATACTAGGGGCGTCCGCGAAAAACCGCGGGAAGGCTCCGGAAAAGAGGAAAAACATGACAAGGCAATCCCCAAAAATCCGGCGCATGGTCGTGGCGGCCATGATCGCCGCGGTCTACTGCGCCGTCAGCCTCCTGCTGCTGCCGCTCTCCTTCGGGGCGGTGCAGGTGCGCGTCTCGGAGGCGCTCACCCTGCTGCCCGTGCTGAGCCCCGACGCCATCGCCGGCGTGACGCTCGGCTGCGCGCTCACCAACGCCCTCGGTTCGTCGATGGGGCTGGTGGATGTGGCGGTGGGCACCTCCGCCACGCTCATCGCCGCGCTCATGAGCTGGGCGCTGCGGAAGACGCGCGTCTTCGGCCTCCCGGTGGCGTCGTCGCTGCCCCCCGTGCTCGTCAACGCCGTCTTCATCGGCGCGGAGATCACCATTCTCTCCCCGGAAGGGTGGAACACAGGCGTCTTTTTGGCAACCGCGCTGTCGGTCGGCGCCGGCCAATTGCTCTCCTGCTGCGTGCTCGGGCTGCTGCTCGTCTGGGCGCTCGAGCGCAAGGGGCTCGGGGAACAGCTGTTCGGAAATCCCGGAAGATAGAAAAAAGGCCTGCGGCTGTGCCGCAGGCCTTTTTCCGGGAAACGGTATTTAGTTTGTGAATTTATCCTACCATACGGCCGCCAAAAGGTCAATGGTAACATAATACTAGTTATTTTGGCTGTAAAATCGAATTATAAGACCAGAATCATTCGACGTGGATGACAGAGACGGGGCAGCTCTCCTGCGCGGAGACGGCGCCCTTCTCCGCTTCGTCCGGTACGGGATTCTGGTGCACGTCGGCCAGTCCGTCCTCCCCCATATGGAACACCTCGGGGCAGATTTCCACGCACATGCCGCAGGAGATGCAGCCGTCGCGGTCGATTTTGGCAATCATGGCAGGTCCTCCTTCCGTAAAGATATCCCTATTCTTGCCCGCGTCCGCCCGAATTATCCACAGGAGGAGTTTGGACGGGCCGCGCCCGCATAATATGGGAAAAAGGGAAGGAGGCGGTGCGGTGGTCGACCTGCACGTTCCCCTGCGGCGGGCGGTGCTCTTTACGGTGGGCGGCGCGCTCTATTATCTGGTGGAGGTGCTCTGGCGGGGACATTCCGACTGGACGATGGCAGCGCTGGGAGGCGTCTGCTTTTTGCTGATCGGGCGGATCAACGAGCGGTGCGAATGGTGCATGGCGCTGCTCTCCCAGATGGTGCTCGCCTCGCTCATCGTCACAACGGCGGAATTTTGCGCGGGAATGGTCCTGAACGTGTGGCTGGGACTGGGAATCTGGGACTACTCCGGGATGCCCTATAACCTCTGCGGACAGATATGCCTGCTCTATGCGAACCTGTGGTTCCTGCTCTCCCTGCCGGCCATCGTCCTCGACGACTGGCTGCGCCACTGGTGGTTCGGAGAACGCCGGCCCGCCTACAGGCTACTCTGACACGCCGGGCCTTCCGGCAGGCGGGACCCGCCGGTTCTCCTCCAGCTCCCGCTGGAGCGCGATCGTCTCGAGCGTCTCGCCGAGCTGCACAAAGATGGAGCCGAGCACGTCGAGCTCGGTGTTGTCGGGATAGTCCTGCGCGATCGAAACCGCGAGCGCGGTGATCGCGGTGACCAGTTCGTAGGAATTCATGCGGCCACCTCCCCGCGCATCCTATGAAAAATCCCCCGGAAATGACACAGTGGAGGAAGAGCTTACTCTTCCTCCACAATGTTTTGGAGACATTCGATCAGGTCGTTCAGGGTGTAGAGTTTGACGTCGCGGCGCAGGATCTCGTCTTTCAGCTCGATGGGGAGCGACTCGAACCGGTAGCGCAGCTTTGGATCGACATAGGACATGGTCCATCACCTCAGTTGAAGTATGGACCGCCTGCGGCGGGCTTAATCACCCGGAGGCTCTTTTGATTTTCCGCCCAGCGGGCGGAGGGCTTGCCGGTAGTCGACCGGCGGCGGTTCTTAGGCTTACCGCTCAGTGAGCGGTGGAGTTTGTCGGTAGTCGACCGACAGCGAGTTCCTTTCTTGTTCGCCCAAGAAAGGAACCAAAGAAGG
>NZ_CABUCJ010000056.1 GCF_902490045.1 uncultured Anaerotruncus sp. | reverse complement strand
CCCGTCGCCGCCGTTGTTGCCCCGGCCGCAGAAGATCGTGACATACCGCCCCTCCACGTCCGCCGCCCGGCGGATCGCCGCGGCCGCGGCGCTGCCCGCGTTCTCCATCAGTCGCTCGAAGCTCATCGAATAGTTCAGGGAATTTCGCTCCACCGTCTTCATCTGTTCGGAAGTCAGGATTCTCATGTTGTCAGCCCCCTGTCGCGTTTATGGGTCCCTGCCGTTTTACCATCCTTACTATACCATAGTTGCACGCCCTTTGGACTTGCGCGCCGCCAGGCGGCGCGAAACCGGCTTCGCCGGTTTGGCTATGGTGCAACGTCCGCACCATGCGGCGAGCCGTTGGCCATCAAGGTATATAATATCCGCTTTGCGGATATTATACCACAACCGGACGGGCGGAAAACAGCGAAAGCTTGTACAAAAAAGAAGTGTCTGGGCCTTGACGGATTCCTGCAATCCTGCTATAATTTACTGGTTAACCGTGGAATTCCTTCCGCGGTCCAAACATCCTTGCCCTTTCCATCGAGAGAGGGCCTAAAGTCCAAAAGGAGGTGTTCAAATGGCACAGCTCACAGCCAACTACGAAACTGTAATGGTATTCAGCATGAAGAACGGCGAGGAGAGCGTCAACGCGCTCGTGGAGAAGTTCTCTTCCCTCATCGGCGAGAACGGTACCATCACCAAGGTCGACACCTGGGGACAGCGCGCCCTGGCGTATCCGATCAACGATGAGACCGTCGGTTACTACGTGGTGATCAACTTCACCTCGAAGCCCGATTTCCCCGCCGAGCTCGACCGTATCTACAAGATCACAGACGGCGTCCTGCGTTCGCTGATCGTCGCGAAAGACGAGGAAGAGGCGAAGGAGGAGCCCAAGGAGGAAGAAGCCCCCGCCGCTCCCGCGGCCGAGGAACCCGCTGCTCCCGCCGAGCAGTAAGCGTAAGGAAGGTGTACCGCGATGTTAAACAGGGCGATTATCATGGGCCGTCTCGTTGCCGACCCGGAACTGCGCCAGACCCCGAACGGTGTGTCGGTCATCACCTTCACCGTCGCGGTCGACAGGAACTACTCCCGGGACCGGGAACGCCAGACCGACTTCATTGACGTCGTGGCCTGGCGCCAGACCGCCGAATTTGTGTCGAAGTACTTCAGCAAGGGCAAGATGATCATTGTCGAAGGCTCGATCCAGACCCGCAGCTATGAGGACCGCAACGGCAACAAGCGCCGTGCCGTCGAAGTGGTTGCGGACAACGTCCAGTTCGGCGAGAGCAAGAGCGCCAGCGGCTCCCAGCAGGGTTATGCCGCCCCCGCTCCCACCCAGGCCCCGCCGGAGCCCGCCGTCTCCTATGCGAGCGGCGACGTGGGCGATTTCTCCGAGATCTCGTCCGATTCCGACGACCTTCCCTTCTGAACGCATTCTTCCACCTGTGAACCCCATATCATTACAAGGAGGTTAGAATCATGGCTTACGACAGATCCGATAACCGTGGCCCGCGCGGCAGAAAAGGCCGTAAAAAGGTCTGCTCCTTCTGCGTCGACAAGCTCGGCCCGATCGATTATAAGGACGTCCCCCGCCTGAGAAGGTATCTCAGCGAGCGCGCGAAGATCGTCCCCCGCCGTGTCACCGGTACCTGCGCGCGCCACCAGCGCCAGCTGACCCTCGCGATCAAACGCGCCCGTCATCTTGCGCTGCTCCCCTACACCAGCGATTGATTCGCCGGTACCTGCATTGCATGAAAAAGCCCGCGGCCTTTGGCCGCGGGCTTTTTGCATGCGATCATTGCTTATTTGCAGTATCCGACGGCGATCCGCGCCGCGACGCGCGCGTTGTTGTAGGCAAGCTCGAGGTTGCTCGCCAGCGATACGCCGTGGGTCATGTCCTTGATCGCCGCCAGCAGGAAGGGGGTCGTCGCCTTGCCGTGGACGCCCTGCTCCTTCGCCATGTCGAGCGCCTTGGTGATCACCTGCTCCATCTCGTCGTAGTCGAGCGCGAATTCCTCCGGAATCGGGTTCGCGATGACCGCGCCCCCCTTGAGCCCCAGCTCCCATTTGGTGCGGAGAATCTGGGCGATCTCCTCTTCGGTGTCAATCCGGTAATCCACCTTGAGGCCGCTGCTGCGGCAGTAAAAGGCCGGGAAATCTTCCGTGCGCACTCCCAGGACCGGCACGCCGAACGTCTCGAGGTATTCCAGCGTGAGGCCGAGGTCGAGCAGGCTCTTCGCCCCCGCGCAGACCACGCCGACCTGGGTGTTCGCCAGCTCCTGCAGGTCCGCGGAAATATCGAAGGTCTCCTGCGCGCCGCGGTGCACGCCGCCGATTCCGCCCGTCGCAAATATGCGGATTCCCGCCAGCGAGGCGATCAGCATGGTCGTGGCGACCGTCGTCGCGCCGTCCCGCTTCTGCGCCAGATAGACCGCCACGTCCCGGCGGCTCACCTTACCGATGTCGCCCGGCTTGCACATCCGCTCCAGCTCGTCCGCCGTCAGCCCGACCTTGAGCTTTCCGCCGAGGATCGCCGTCGTGGCGGGAACCGCTCCCTCGGCGCGGATAATCTCCTCCACCTTGTGCGCAAATTCCAGGTTCTGCGGATAGGGCATGCCATGGCTGAGGATGGTGGATTCGAGCGCCACCACCGGGCGGTTTTCGCTCACGGCCTGCGCGATCTCGGGCGTAATATCCAAATACTTTTTCAGATTCATTGCAGTCATACCTCCACGATTCGTAATCACTTGCATATATCATATGGACATCTAGATCATTTTGACAATTTCTAAGGGACCCCGGTGCGGCCGGAATCCCTCAGCCCCTGCCGTAGGAGCCCTGTTCGATCTGCATGACATACCGTTCGCCGATGGAGTCGGTGACGTCGAAAAACACCGGGTCCCCGGACGCCAGAAAGCCGACGTGCTCCAGGCGCAGGATGGGGGTCGTGGTGCTGACGCCCAAACGCCGCGCCAGCTCCTCGCTGGCCAGCGTCGCGGTGACAAAGCTCTCCCCATGCCGGAGCGGGACGCCGAGCTTTTCCGTAAACATCGCGATCAGCGACATCTCCAGGTCGTCCGCGCGGAGCCCCGCCGCGTAAACCGGATTGATGTACGCCGTACAGTAGGAGATCGGCACCCCGTCCGCCAGCCTCACGCGGGAAAGCCGCCAGATCGGCGTCCCGGGCGCGAGCCCCAGATGCTTTGCCGTCCGCTCGTCCGCGAAGTCGGATTCGAGGCGCACGTCGCGGATTCCCGGCACGAGCCCCGAGGCCAGCAGCTGATCCGTAAAGCTCTTGACGACGGCGGTGGAACGGTCGAGCGCGACGCCGCTTTTGAAGGTCCCCTTCCCCTGAATCTTGGTCAGCAGGCCCTCGTTTACCAGCGCGGTAATCGCCTGGCGGACGGTGCCCCGGCTCACGGCGTATTTTTCCGCGAGCTGCTGCTCCGTTTCGATCTGCTCCCCATATGCCATTCCCTGAACTTCTTTTCGAAGATCTTCCATAATCTGATGGTACAGGGAAACCCCGGCGACCCTCTTCAGCGCACTCATCTCTTCACCCGAATTCCGGAGTCATACAAGCTCCATTTAATCAGACATCTGTATGTATATCTCTGCCTGTTTTCATAATACACATTCCAATTGGATGTGTCAACCAATTCGGCGGCTGTTGCGCGCCGCCGGATTTCCGCGAAACCCTCCGGGGAAATTCCCCGGAGGGTCCGCGCTTCTCTCTTCCGCTTACTTGTGCAGCGGCTCAGTGGAAATGTCGATTTTACCCGCGATGATATCGTCGTAGGCCGCCTGGATCTTCTCCTTCGCCTCGTCGCTCAGGGGAGAATTGTCCAGATATTCAAAGCTGCAGACGCCTTCGGAGATGCCGTAGTCGACCCGCTTGCCGCCCTGGAAATTGCCGGAGATCGCGTCCTCGATGAACTGGATGACCATCTTGTCGAAGAAGTTGACCGCGCTGCCCAGCTCCAGATCTCCCAGCACGTCCTGGTAGTGCACGTCCCACGCGACAAAGTAGACGCCCTTTTCCGCCGCTGCCTGCGCGCCGCCGACGCCGGTGCCGCCCGCCGCTGCCGCGATCACGTCGCAGCCCTCGTTGACGAGCATGAGTCCAAGCTCCTTGCCCTTGGTCGGGTCGGTCCAGGTGTTCGCATAGGCGACCATGTCCTCGATGTCGGGATTGACGCTGCGCATGCCCTGCTGCCAGCCGGCGACGATCGCGTTGATGACCGGCTCGTCCGCGCCCGCCACGATGCCGACTTTATTCGCCTTGGTCGCGCAGGCCGCCGCCACGCCGGCGAGATATCCGGTCTCGGTGCGGTTCAGGCCGAATTCCTGCAGGTTGGGGTAATCCGCGATGTCGGAGATCACGCCGTCCAGGCTGCCGAAGAGGATGTCCGGGAAGTCCCCGGCCACCGCGGTCGTCGCGTCGGCCATGCTGGAGTTGGTGGTGATGATGATGTTGTAGCCCGCCTGCGCCAGCGCACGGGTCTTGGGCTCATATTCGCTCGACTGGGTGGCTTCGACCACCTTCACCTCGATGTTCGGATGCTCGGTCTGGTAGTCGCCGAGGCCCGCGACCAGGTTCTGCAGCCACTCGGCCTCGTCGACGGCCATGTCGGAAACGAGCGCCACCTTGTAGCTCTTCTCAGCGGCGTCCCCGTCGCCGGACGCGGGGGCGGAGGCGTCCTCCGCGGGAGCGGCCGGGGTGGAGGTCTCCGGCGCCTTTTGGCCGCCGCAGGCGGTGAACGCCGCCGCGACAAGAACCAGCGCCATTGCGAGAGCAAGGATCTTTACAGACTTTTTCATTTTCCGTTCTCCTTTGAATTGTTTTATTGACGGTCTCCGGCGGTAACGTCGGATCCCATAACAATCAGCTTCTTTTCCGCAGACCGCTTGCGCATCCATTTGACCAGGCTCCGGATGAGCAGCGGCGCGATGACCACGATCAGCGCGAGCACGTAGGGCAGCATCGACAGGATCTGCACCGGGTACCCCCTGCCCGAAAGGGTCAGCACCAGCGCGTCGGAGAATCCGAACATCAGGCAGGCCAGCAGCGAGAGCACCGGCTCCGCCCCCGTGAGGACGAGTACCGCGATCGCCGTAAAGCCGCGCCCGTCGGTCATCCCGACGTTGAACATGTTGAGGGAGAGCGCGAGCTGCGCGCCCGCCAGCCCGCAGAAGACGCCGTTTAAGGCCAGCGCGAAATAGCGGATGCGCTTGATGCCGATGCCCGCGGAGAGGGCCGCGTCGGCGTTTTTCCCGATCGCGCGCACCGACAGGCCCATGTTCGTCCGGTAGAGAAAGATGTGGACCGCGAAGGGCAGGAGGAGCGCCAGATAGACAAGGATCGAGTGGTCGTTCAGGACCGGCCCGACCAGCGGGATTTTTTCGAGGAAGGCAAAATGGATGGTCGGCAGCGCGAGCTCGGACGGCAGGATAAACCGTCCGCTCGCGCCGAAGATCGGGACGAGCAGGTACCGCGTCAGGCCGGTTGCGATCGTCGTACAGGCCAGCGCGCAGATGATCGGGTCGACGTCCAGTTCAAAGACGAAGAGCGCGTAGACCAGCGCGACGAGCAGCGTCAGCAGGACGGCGAAAAGGATGCCGCCCAAAACGCTCTGCGTCATATAGGTCCCGACCACCGCTGCGAAGCACCCAAAGAGGGTGAAGCCCTCGAGCGCGAGGTTGAAGATGTCCACCTTGATGGAGAAGAGGCCGCCCAGGCAGATGAGGATGACCGGCGCGGCCAGCCGGACCGACAGGTTCAGCAGCTGTTCCACATTGATCACGCCGTCTTCCCCTCCTTCCGCCTGCTCTGGAGCAGGTACCGCATGATATTGATGGTGGCGAATAGCATGACGAAGCCCTTGACCACCTGGACCATCTCCGCCTGGACGCTCGTCTCGACCGACAGCGTCACCGCGCCGCTCTGCAGGGCGCCGAGGATGAGCGAGCCGAAGATGATGCCGAGCGTCGAATCCTTGCCGATGAGCGCGGCGGTCATGCCGTTGAAGCCCATGTCCACCGCGAAATTGTTGTAGACCTTGTGGTAGACGCCCATGACCTCGCCCGCGGCGGTCAGCCCCGAAAAGACGCCGCCCAGCAGCGCGACGACCAGGACGATCCGGATGGTCTTGACGCCGCATGCCTTGGCGAACTTCGGGTTATGTCCGATCATCCGCAGCTCATAGCCCGGAACGGTCCCCCGGATGCAGAGCGCGTAGGCGATAATGATCGCGATCACGGCGATCAGAATAAAGGTCGTGTTGAGGGAGGGTGCGAGGTTCACCGACATCGGCACGGTGGTGTCCGCCTTTGCGATCGGCCCGTTGTTGAGCAGGTAGTCGGTCAGCAGAAGGATGATATAGTTCATCAGGATGGCGATGACCACTTCGTTGACCCCGAACAGGAACTTAAATACCGCCGGCAGCAGCGAGATGAGCCCTCCGAAGAGCGCCCCGGCCGCCACCATGACGACGGCCTGCATCCAGAGCGGCGCGCTGGGGATGACCTGCGGCACAAAGGCGATGCCCAGCGCCGCGAAGTACATCTGGCCCTCCTGGCCGATGTTGAAGTAGCCGCAGCGGTTGCAGATTGAGAAGGAAAACGCCAGCAGGATGATCGGCAGGGTGTAACGGATGGTGTTCTTGATGCCGACCCAGCTGCCCAGCGCGCCCTTTGCCAGCGCCCGGTACGCCTCGAACGGGTTTCCGCCCGAAGCCAGCACGACCAGCCCCGCGACGACAAACGCGATCAGCACCGCCACCACCGGAGACAGGCCGCCCAGCAGCTTCTTTAAGGAAATCTGCGGGAGCTTCCGCTCCATGACATTCTCTCCCATTTCAGTTCGCCTCCCTTTCCGAGCTTGTGATGCCGCCCATCATCAGCCCGATTTCCGCCTCGGTCGCCGACGGGATGTCGGTCACCTCGCCCGAGCAGCGTCCCTCGTAGAGGATGATCATCCGGTCGCTCAGGCTCATCAGCTCCTCCAGGTCGGCGGAGACCAGCAGGATCGCCGTCCCGCGCCGCTTCTGCTCGAGCAGGTGCTCCCGCACAAAGTTGATCGCGCCGATGTCGAGCCCGCGGGTCGGCTGCGCCGCGATCAGCAGCTTGGGGTTCCGGCTGATCTCCCGCGCCAGGACGATCTTCTGCATGTTGCCGCCCGAGAGCGACTTGACCGGCTTGTCCTGCGTGAGGCCGCGAATGTCGAACTTGCGGACCATCTCCGCCGTGTTCTCCGCGATCGCCCTGCCGCGCAGGATTCCGCGCCTGCTGAAGGGCGGCTGCTCCGCGACCCCGCAGATGAGGTTCTCGTCCGCGTTCGCCTGTAAGGCCAGCCCCGTCGTCATCCGGTCCTCCGAGATGTAGCCGACGCCCTTGGCCCGCCGCTGGCGGATCGGCAGCCGGGTGACGTCCTCGCCGTCCAGCAGGATGCTGCCGCCCGACAGGCGGAACATCCCGATCAGCAGGTTGATGAGCTCGGTCTGCCCGTTTCCTTCCACGCCGCCCACGCCGAGGATTTCCCCGCGACGCACCGCAAACGAGAGGTCCCGGATGCGCGGGATGCCGCCCCCGTCGATATACCAGAGGTTTTTGCAGACGCAGACCGGCTCGCCCACCTCGCCCCGCTCGCTGTTCTGGATGAGCTGGACGTCCTGCTTGCCGATCATCGCGCGCGCCACGTCGGTCTCGGAGGCCTCCCCGCGCTTGAAATGCGCCACGACCCGCCCTTTTCGCATGACGGTGATGCGGTCCGCCACCCGGATGACCTCCCGCAGCTTGTGGGAGATGAACACAATGGAGGTGCCGTCCTTTTTGAGCTCGTCGATAACGTCGAAGAGCTCGTCCGACTCCTGCGGCGTCAGCACCGCCGTCGGCTCGTCGAGGATGAGCACCCGCGCGCCCAGGTAGAGCGCCTTGATAATCTCGATCTTCTGGCGCTCGCCCACGCAGAGGCTTCCAATCGGCGTGTCGGGGGAGATCTTCTGCATGCCGAAGCGCGCCAGCAGCCCGCGGATCTTCTCTTTGGCCGCCCGGTAGTCGATAAAGTCCGCCCTGGTGGGCGCGTGGCCGAGAATGATGTTTTCGGTGATGCTCATA
This sequence comes from uncultured Anaerotruncus sp., assembly GCF_902490045.1. Taxonomy (GTDB): domain Bacteria; phylum Bacillota; class Clostridia; order Oscillospirales; family Ruminococcaceae; genus Anaerotruncus. The sequence continues at coordinate 7,750 of NZ_CABUCJ010000056.1, read as the reverse complement.
TGGTCGATCTGCATGAAGTTCTGGTGCACCATGCCGATCCCATGCTTGAGCGCGCCCGAGACGTGGTAGGAACAGGGTTCCCCGTTGATCCAGATCTTCCCCGCGTCCGGGGCATACTGGCCGTAGAGAATCCGCATCAGCGTCGTTTTGCCCGCTCCGTTTTCCCCGACGAGGGCGTGCGTCTCGCCGGATTCCAGCGAAAAGTCAATCCGGTCGTTCGCCACGAGCGCCCCAAAGCGTTTTGTAATGGATTCCATCCGTACAAGAGGAGCCATCCGATAACCTCCTTCGGTGCAACCGCCTGGTTGTTCAGCAAATAGATTTAGTGTTTTATAGATTTAGTTGTCTATATGTTTATGGGATAAGGGTAGCACGCGCTCTCCGTAATTGTCAATAGTTTTCTTTTTCTATTTTCATTTTTATTATGCAGATTGAGTCCTTTTTCCCCGGCATATTTCTGCGTTTTCTCGCATTTCATGCTGGATTGCGGCGCTTTATGCAAAACTTCCAGCCGTCATGGAGAAAATTCGGGCCTGAAACTGTGCAAATCGTAAAATTCATAAAAACATCTATACAACTATATCATCTTGTGCTATAGTAAATTCATCAAGTCTGGAAAAGAGGGATTCCTTATGGGTGCTTTCACGCCCGAGATCATCTGGAATGAATACGAAGAGTTATTGGAGATGACCCGCAGGCACAGCTTTTCCTCCCGGATCCGCAAATACCGGGACCTCTCCATCCTCCGGCTCCTGGGAGAGCTGAGCCTCGTCGTCGCCTGCGATTCCAACGCCTCCAACGGGGAAAAGCCGAACGACACCCACCGCAACACCTATGACGAAACCGCGGTCAGCGCCCTGAAGGTCCCCACCATGGAGGTCCTCGCCACGGGCGCCACCCCCATTGTCATCGCGGACAATCTCTGTGTGGAGATGGAGCCGAGCGGACGGAAGATCATTTCCGCCATGCAGGAGGAGCTGCGCAGCTGCGGCCTGCTGGACAGCATACAGTTTACCGGCAGCACCGAGGACAACATGCTGACCCTCCAGACGGGCATCGGCGTCACCGTCGTCGGGCTCGTGAGCGATTCCGCGCTCCGACTCGGCCGCACCTGCCCGGGCGACGCGGTCTACTGCGCCGGCGTCCCGCAGAGCGGGATTGTCGAGCACTACAGCGAACGCGACGACACCGTCGCCAAGATCTCCACCGTGGCGAAGCTGCGGGAGCTACGCTTCGTCCATGAAATCCTCCCCGTCGGCTCGAAGGGCGCGTTATATGAAGCCGGCCAGCTCGCGGAGTGTGTCGGAAGGCGGTTCCTGCCTGTCGACCATCCCCCCGTCGACCTTAAGACCTCCGCCGGGTCCTGTACCGCCGTGCTGGTCAGCCTGCCGGAGGAATCGGGCGCGGCGCTCGCCGCGGAGCTGGACGTCCCCTGCTTTTTCATCGGCCGGATTCAATAAGATATCATATTAATAAAGGAGCGATTACCATGCTACAGGACATCCAATTCCAGTCGGCACAGCACGTCATCGATGAGGTGCGCAACATGAACGTCAAGGGCGGCAGTCCGTTCGGGCGCGCCGCCGCGTGGGCGTACTACCTCGCCTGCACCCAGGAAAATTTCTCGGACACGGACGCACTCAGGAAACGGTTCGATTACATCTCGGGCGAGCTGCTAAGCCTCAAGCCCACAATGGCCACCATCTATAACTCCAAGTCCCTCGTCTATAAAAAGCTCGACTCCTTCCCCGCCGGCACGGAGATTTCCACCGTCACCGGCGAGATCGCGGCGCTCTGCCAGCGGATCATCCAGTATTCCCTCAGCGCCGTCGACCACCTTGGGGAGAACGGAGCCAACCTGATCCAGGACGGCTGCACGGTCATGATGCACAGCTATTCGAGCGCCCTGATGAGCGTCTTTACCGCGGCCGCCAGGCAGGGGAAGCAGTTCCGCCTGATCTGCACCGAGTCCCGTCCCCTGCGCGAATCCCGCGTCGCGGCAAAAATCCTCCAGGAGCTGCGGGTCCCCGTCACCTATGTCACCGACGCCTCCATCTGGGAGTTCATGCCCACCTGCGACCTCATCATCATGGGGGCGGACACCATTGCGTGGGACGGCTCGGTCGCCAACAAGATGGGCACCGCGCTGATCTCCCAGCTCGCGCTCTCCTGCAAAAAGCCGGTCTATATCGCCAGCGAGATCTATAAGCTCGACTGCCGCACCGCGCAGGGACACCCGATCGTGCTCGAACGCCGCACCCCCGCTGAGATCGTCTCCCCCGGCGATTTCGACAGCATGGAAGGGATCGATGTCATCAATCAGTTCTTCGACCTGACCCCCTCGCACCAGATCACCGGGCTCATCACCGAGCGCGGCGTGATCGCCCCTTCGATGATCTCCCTCAACTGGGACCGCCTCGAAGCCCAGCTTCTCGGCTGATTCCCATTCTCCCATACGAAAGCACGGCCCCGTTTGGGGCCGTGCTTTTTCTTCACATGCGTTCGTAAATCTCCCGGGCCGCCGCCTCCAGCCGCCCGAGCGCGCGGCTGTCCAGCGCCAGCCTGCCATGCTCCCGCACGGCATAGCCCTCCGCCTCCAGCCGGTCGAAATAGCGGTAGAGGGTGCGCAGGTTCAGTCCCAGCAGCTCGGAGAGGACGCGACGGTTGATCCGGACGGATACCGGCGGCGTCTCCTGCCTGACCCGCTCATGGAGGTAGAGTAGCACCGCCTCGTATCCTCCCGCGAACCGGCGGCGGACGCTGTTCTGCATCGCCTGCTCCACGAGGGACGCCAGGTAGCGCAGCACCATGCCGGAAAAATCGCCGCCGCCTTCAAGCAGCGCGCAGAAACGCTGCGCGTCCGCCTCGGCAAAGAGGCAGTCCTCCTCCGCGGTGATCGACGCGGTGAATGTATCCCCGCCGCAGAGCAGCTCGGTGAGGCCGAAAATCTGGAAGCCCTCGTTGACATAGGCAATAAAGCTCTGTCCGTCGCGGGAGATCGTGAGGACGTGGCACCGCCCCGAAAGCATGATCCGGACGGTGCGGATGGGGAACCCCGCGTGGAGAACCCGCTCCCCTCTTTTTATCCTGCGCGCACGCAGCCCCGGCCCGCAGCAGCGGGACAGCAGTTCCGGGCCCGCTTCCCCCCGGACGGCGGCGTTCATGAGCTCCCTGACACCCTCCGTGAATTCCAACGCGCCGCCCCCTTTCCATCAACAGCATAGACCACTTTTCAAAAGATGTCAATTGTCATTTTTCTTTTTCCGCCGCCGCTCTATGATGGAACCGGAACAATCCTCGGAAAGGCGGCGATCCAATGGAATCGATCCAGCGGCAGATCATGGAGATCATCAAGGACCCAACCAAGACGCACATGCAGACGGTTTTTTCCCTGGCGGAGTTCGCGGAAAACCTCTGCGGCTACCCGGAGGGCGTGCCGGACAACTTCCAGCGGCTGGTGGAGGAGGAAATCCTCTGCGACCACAACGACGGCCACGCCCCCCTCTGTCCCCGCTACATCCTCCCCGACTACGAGCGCTTTCTGGAGCGGGGCTGCGAATTCCTCCGCCTTCCGCCGCCCGGGACGCTGGCGGAGGCGCTCGCCTCGCTCATGATTTTTTACTCCCACGTCCCGTCGGTGACCCATTATCCCGTATACATCGGGCGGATTGATCGGATGCTCGAGCCTTTTGTCAGGCAGGTGCCGCGCGGCGAGGCCCGCGACATGCTGCGCCTCTTTTTGACGGCGCTCGACCGGATGGTGAGCGACAGCTTCTGCCATGCCAACATCGGCCCCGAGGCCACCGTCACAGGGGAACTGGTCGTCGAGCTGCTCCCGGAGCTGCAAAACGCCGTTCCCAACCTCACGCTGCTCTACGACCCCGCGGTTACGCCCGACGAATTCGCGGTCAATTGCGTCTCCAGCGCGCTGCGGTGCGCCAACCCCGCCTTCGCCTTCGACCCCTACTACCGTTCCCGCATTGGAGAACGGTATGGAATCGCAAGCTGCTACAACGGCCTCTATGTGGGCGGAGGGGCCTACTCCCTCTCTCGGATGCGGCTTTGCAGGATCGCCGAACGCTGCCGCAGCCTCGACGAGTTTTTCTCCGTCAGGCTCCCCGAGGCGGTGGACGCCGCCTGCCGGTTCATGGAGGCAAAAATCCGCTTCATCGCCGAGGAGATCCCCTTCTTCCGGACGAATTTCCTTGTCAGGGAGGGCTTTTTGGAACGGGAACGCTTCGTCGGGCTGTTCGGATTGGTCGGCATGAACGAATGTGTCAACACGCTGATGGACCTCTGCGGCAAGCCGGGCCGCTACGGCCCGGATGAGGAGGCCAACCGGCTCGGCCTGCGCATCGTGGAGGCGATCGAACGGCAGGTGAACGCCTTTGAAAGCAGGTACTGCGAGGTCAACGGGCACCGTTTCCTGCTGCACGCGCAGGTCGGCGCCGTCGGAGACAACGGCGTCACCCCCGGCGTGCGCCTCGCCATCGGCAGTGAGATCCCCCTCTACGACCATCTGCGGCAGGCGGGGATGTTCCACCGTTTCTTCCCGTCCGGGATCGGCGACATCTTCCCCTTCGACCAGACCGCGCTCCAAAACCCCGCCGCCGTGCTCGACGTCTTCAAGGGGGCCTTCCAGGTCGGCATGCAGTACATCTCCACCTATGAGTCGGACAGCGACGTCATCCGCGTGACCGGCTACCTGATCAAGCGCTCCGACTTCGAGGCCCTGCAAAAGGGCGCGCCGGTCGCCAACAGCGCGGTCGCCGCCTCCCGGGAAACGATCGAGGAGCGCCGCACCTACGAACGGATGGTGCGCAGCATATGACCGCAGGCCCCGGGAACCGGATCCCCGGACAATCGAAAACCGCCCGCATCACGCGGGCGGTTTTTAATAGATCGTTTTATTCCACGCGGACCTATTCAGCCAATCTGGTATGCTGACGTTTCCGGGGCTCTCCCTTCTTACGTCCAGGGCATGATTGGAGGCAGTATACAGAACGGATGCCCCGCAGGGTCAATCATCACCCGCCAGCGCTCATCGAATTGGACGTCAGAGATGGCCGCGCCACACGACAGGGCGTGTTCCACCCCTTCCTCCACATCCTCAACATGGAAATCCACATGCGCCATCTGCTGTTGCTCATCCGGGGCCGCGGGCCAAATGGGCGGAACATAATCATCCACCTGCTGAATGGTAATCCAGGTCGGAAATCCCGGCTGCCCTTCATTCCTTAAAACCGTGTATTCTTCACCTTTGAACCGCGTCCAGCCAAGCAGCCGTTCATAAAATGCGGACAGCTCGTCCGCATTATCGGCGTCCAAGACAACATTCCATCCCACAAGCTGAAGCGCCATCCGTATGATACCTCCATTTTTACCATTCATTCTATTCGTCCAGCAGGGTCTCCAGCGCGTGGGAAAACGCTTCGTCGTCCGCGGCCGTGCGCTTTTTGATCGTGCCCGTCCTGCCGCCCGCCCGGCGCACCTTCTGCCCGAGGTGCCGCTCGAAGAGCAGGCGGTCCATGTTGCCGGAATCGTAGACCATCCCGTTCTGGCTGAGGGCGCGCGCGCCCTTGCCCAGCGCCATCGCCGCCACGCCGAAATCCTGCGTCACGACGACATCCCCGCGTTCCATGAGGTTCGCGAGCTTGATGTCCGCGCTGTCCCGGGCCTTGTCCACCGTGATCACGGTGCTGTAGCCGTCGTTCAGGATATGGGTGTTGTCGATCACCATGACGACGGCGATCCCCCGCTTTTTCGCAAGCCGCACGATCTGCTCCTTGACCGGACAGGCGTCGGCGTCCACAAGAATCCGCATCGCATCTTCCTCCCGACGCCGTTTCCAGGGCGTCTTTTCTCATCCTTTTCGTCAGTGGCTGCCATGTTCCCCAGTTTGCAGGGATACAAAAACAGCCGCCGACGGCGGCCGTTTTTGTTTTTCTATTTGAGGGGCAGAATTTCCTTCCGCGTAAAGTTGCCGAGATCGTAGCTCACGATCCAGTCGGGCGAGAAGGTGTAGAGGGTATCCCCGATGTAGAGTCCCCGGTTCACCCCGGAAAACGCGTTCGGCCCGAAGTCGTCATGGCTGATCTTCGCCTTGAGGGTGAAGCTGTCCGCGTCCCTGCCGTAGCTGAACACATAGTAGCTGCTGACGATCCGCCCGAAGCCCGTGTCCACCGCAAAGCCGAAGAGGGAGCGTTTCTCGTCGAAGAGGACCGCCTTGTGGTTGAACAGCGCCTCCGCCCAGACGCCCTCGCCTCCGAAGTTGTAGACATAGAGCTCCTTCGGCGCGAGCGGGTCGGAGACGTCGAACATCGAGAGCTTGACGCCGTTCGCCGTGCCGCGCTCGTCGACGCTCTGCCCGATACCGAGCAGGAGCCCGTCGCCGAGCGGGTGCAGGTACTCCGAAAAGCCGGGAATTTTGAGCTGCCCGAGCACCTTGGGCGCGCGCGGATTCGAAAGGTCGATCGCAAAGAGCGGGTCGGTCTCCCGGAAGGTCACGACATAGGCCATCTCGCCGAGGTACCGTACCGAATAGATGCGTTCGCCGGGCGCGAGTCCCTCCAGGCTGCCGATCAGCCGCATACCGCCGTCGAGCACATAGAGGTTGTTGCTCGCGCCCTTTACGGGGTATTCCGCCGAGGTGGCCACCCGCAGATTGCCGTCGAGCTCGCTGAACGCGAACTGCCCGTCGACGTACCCGTCGACCCACGCGGTCCCCATGAGGTCCAGTCCGCCGTCGCCGGCGGAAAACTTGACGATCCCGGTGCGCTGATAGCTCTCCGATTCGGAAGCGGTGCCCCGCCAGGAGCCATAATAGACATAGAGGCTGTCGGGCGACATATAGATGCCCTCTCCACCGCCGAGCACCGCGCGGGTATCCGATCTCCCCGTCCGCACATCCACGGCGGACACCACCGCGTAATCCGCGGAGCTGCACCCCGGCGCGATCGCAATCTTGTCCGCGGGCAGAAGCCGGGGTTCGGCGGCGCCGCTCTCAAAGCAGACCGGCACGATATCGCTCATGGGCGTAAATCTATCGGAAAGATCCGCGTAGACATATTTCCGGCTGACAAGGTAGAGGGTTCCGTCCATCATACGGGAGGAGACGTAACTCCCGTCCTGCCGGAAGGAGCGCACCTCCTGCGGCTCGGTCGGGTTGGAAATATCGTAGACCGTCATCTCAACTCCGCCGTCCCAGCCCCCGCGTTTCCGCAAAGCCGCGTCGGACGCCGCGGCGGACGTGTCGATAAGGCTGTCGTCCGTCGCCTCGACCACCGTCTGTTCGGGAGCCGGGAGCTCGTCGTCGCTGTAACCCACGGTGACCAGCTTGTCGCCGTCAAGATAGAATTCATCGATCGCCGGATCGACCTTGATCGTCGCGGTCAGGGTCATCTCCTGCGCATCCGCAATGAAGATCGCCGGGGACTGGCTCGTCGTATTCTGGTAGACATAGCTGTAGAGGTATTTCCCGTCCGTTTTGACGATGTCCGCCTCATCGACCCCATCCTCCTGCACATTGGTGCCGGAGAAGGCGGCGGGCGCGCTGCGGATCATCCCGCCGGCGTCCGCGGCCGACGCCGCGTCCTCCGCCACGACCGCCTCAGGAGCCGCCCCGTCCGCCATAGAAAAATCAGCCGGGCCGCCAAAGCTGCCCTTGCGCATCTGATCCCCGGCCAGCCGGTAGATCGTGTCGCGGATTTCGGTGTAGTCCGCCGCGTAGCGGGCCGCTTCTTCCCCGCCG
>NZ_CABUCJ010000055.1 GCF_902490045.1 uncultured Anaerotruncus sp. | reverse complement strand
GGGGACTACCCGTCGATGCTCGCCTCGCTCAAAAAGCTCGCGGCGCTGCCGGGGGATTACCGGGTGCTGCCCGGCCACGGCCCCGAGAGCACCCTCGAGCAGGAACGCAGGCACAACCCCTACATGAGCGGAGCGGCGCATGACGGTCTTTATTGACGGGCACGCCTGCGGCTATGAGCTCCAGCGGCTCACACAGATGTTTTTCCCCGGCGAGAAGGTCGCCGTGGAGCGGGGCGCGCCCCCGGAGGGCTTCGCGGGCGATTACCTGTACGCCGGATACCGGGAGGGAATCCTCGAGGCGGTTTCACGCCTGGGGGAGGGCGCGCCGCGCGCCCTGCGGGCCGAAGCGCCCGCCGGGGAAACCGACGGGCTGGAGCACCGCTTCGGCGTGCTGGCCTATACGCTTTTGTCGGAGGGGACGGGCGTCCGCCCGCCCTGGGGGGTGCTCACCGGCATCCGCCCGGTCAAGCTCTTCGCGGCGCGGATGGAGGCTGGGCTGGATGAAACGGCCCTGCGCCGCCATTTCATGGACGGGCGCCTGGTGAGCGGGGAGAAGTTTTCCCTTGCCATGGAGACGGCCGCGGTCGAACGGGAGCTGCTCGCCCGGTCGACCCCCGACAGCTTTTCCCTCTACGTCTCGGTGCCCTTCTGCCCGACCCGGTGCGCCTACTGCTCGTTCGTCTCCCACTCGGTCGAGCAGGCCGCGAAGCTGATCCCCGACTATGTGGACAGGCTGTGCCGCGAGCTGGCCGCAACCGGCGCGCTCGCGCGGGAGCTGGGGCTCCGGCTGCGCACCGTCTATTTCGGCGGCGGCACCCCCACCACCCTCACGGCGGACCAGCTCTCCCGCGTGATGGACGCGGTCGCGGCGCATTTCGACGTGGGGGAGGCGTGGGAATACACCGTCGAGGCGGGCCGCCCCGACACGGTCACGGAGGACAAGCTGCGCGCCATCAGGGCGGGCGGCGGACGGCGGGTGAGCATCAACCCGCAGACCCTCTCGGACGGGGTGCTCGCGGCCATCGGCCGCCGCCACACGGCGGCGCAGTTCTTCGAGGCGTTCGGGCTCGCGCGGAAGGTGGGCTTCGACTGCATCAACGCCGACCTGATCGCGGGGCTGCCCACAGATACGCCCGAGGGCTTCTGCGCGAGCGTCGACGGGGTGCTCGCCCTCGCGCCGGAAAACGTCACGGTGCACACGCTGACGGTCAAGCGGGCCTCCCGGCTCTCCTTCGGTGAGGCGCGCGCCGAGCTGGAGCTCGTGGACGGGATGGTCGGCTACGCGCGCGGCGCGGCGGCGGCCGCCGGCCAGCGGCCCTACTACCTCTACCGGCAGAACGGCACGCTCGCGAACCTCGAGAACGTCGGCTACTCGCTGCCCGGCCGGGAGGGGCTCTACAACGTCTACATCATGGACGAGACGCACACCATCCTCGCGGTGGGGGCGGGCGCGTCCACCAAGCTGCGCCACCCCGTCACGGGCGCCATCGAGCGGGTCTATAACTACAAGTACCCCTACGAGTATCTGTCCCGGTTCGACGAGGTCCTGCGGCGCAAGGAGCGGGTGCGGGAATTTTACCTGGAAAAGGAAATCCGCGGCGGCGCTTGTAAAAGCCCGGGCCAGCGTGTATAATATCCCTAGAATCTAACGGACGGAGGTCATGCTGATATGGGAACCATTGACAATCTGATCATCAAGGCGAAAGACCTGGCGAGCGCCGCCGGAAGCAAGGCGCAGGAGGTCGCGGAGCAGACGAAGGTCCGCGTGCAGGCCGCGCAGCTCAAAAACGACGTGGACGCGAACTACATGAAGCTCGGGGAGATCGTCTACGAGCTGAAAAAGTCCGGCGCGGAAAACGAGGAGCTCGTCAACATGTGCATCGAGGAGATTTCCTCCCAGCTCGAAGAGCTTGACGAGCTCAATTCCAAGCTCGACGAGATGAAACGGGTGCTCCGCTGCCCCGAGTGCATGAAGGAGAACCCGCTCGACGCGCTCTACTGCCAGCGGTGCGGCGCCTCCCTCAAGGAGCAGTCGCCCATCCAGCCGGACGCGGGCGAGGCCCCGGAAGCGGCGGAGGCTGCCGCGGAGGAAGCCCCCGCGGAATAACGAAACCGCAGAAAAAGGGCGGAGATTCGTTTGGAATCTCCGCCCTTTTCTTTTGCGCTTACGGAAGCCCGCCGCTAGTCGTCCTCGAAGTCGAGGAACTTATACGCGGGGACCTCCAGCGTCTTGGCGATATCGAATAACAAATCCAAAGAAATGGCTTGTGCGATATTCGGCGCTTCAACCTGTCCGATATAGGACGGATTCTTTCCAACCCTCTCGGCCAGCTGTTCTTGGGACAAACCGCGCAGCCGCCGATAGTAGGAGACTTTCAACCCCAGCTTTATATACTCATCCCGATATTCAAACTTCATATTGGATTCCTCCCATATAAAGTTTACCAAGCCCCCTTTAAAATTATTATCAAGTGATATATAATGTGTTTTATGTGAAAACTAATAAAAATTATATTACAGACAATAAAGGAGGGCGTGATGGACGAGTATAGGGAAATGTATCTCAAGCTGTTCAACGAGATGACGTCTCTCAAAAGGGTTGCGTCGGAGGTGATCGTAAAGGCGGCGGAGATTTGTTACCGTGTTAAAGTGGCGCAGGCCGCCACGGAAGAGATCTTTCTGAAAGCCGGTGAAGAAGAGGAAAGCGGGCACGAATGAGTGCCCGCTTTCCTCTTTGCTCACGGGATTTTCCGCCGTGGGGTTGATGTATGGTATGAGATATGCTATACTACTTATTTATCCCATATACGCGAATGTGGACGAAAAAGAGAGAAAGAGAAAAAAGGAAGGGACCAATGGAAGAGAGAAGAGAAAACCGCATGGGCACCATGCCGGTGGGAAAACTGCTGGTGACGATGTCCCTGCCGATCATGATCTCGATGCTGATCCAGGCGCTCTACAACATCGTGGACAGCATCTTTGTGGCGCAGATCGGGGAAAACGCGCTCACGGCGGTGTCGCTGGCCTTCCCGGTGCAGAACCTCATCATCGCGGTGGGCATCGGCACGGGCATCGGCATCAACTCGTTGCTCTCCCGCAGGCTGGGGGAGCGCCGCTTCGACGACGCGAACGCGGCGGCGGAGAACGGCATCCTGCTGTCGCTCTGCAACTGGCTGGTCTTCGCCATCTTCGGGGGGCTGTTTTCGGAGGCGTTTTTCCGGGCGTTCACCGATAACCCCGAGATCATCTCGATGGGCACCGACTATCTGACGGTCTGCACCGTCTTTTCGTTCGGCTGCTTCATGCAGTTCGCCTGCGAGCGGATTTTGCAGGCCACGGGCATCACGATCTACAACATGATCACCCAGGCGACCGGCGCGATCATCAACATCATCCTCGACCCGATCATGATTTTCGGCCTCTTCGGGTTCCCGAGGCTGGGAGTCAAGGGCGCGGCGGTCGCCACCGTCATCGGCCAGATCGTGGCGATGCTGATGGGGCTTTGGTTCAACGCGAAGAAAAACAGGGAAATCCACATGGATTTCCGGCACTTCCGGCCGAGCGGCCGCATCATCGGGGAAATCTACAAGGTGGGCGTACCGTCGATCGTCATGCAGTCGATCGGCACGGTCATGACCATCGGCATGAACAAAATCCTCATCGCCTTCTCGGAGACGGCGGTGGCGGTGTTCGGCGTCTACTTCAAGCTCCAGAGCTTTGTCTTCATGCCGATCTTCGGGCTCACCAACGGCCTTGTGCCGATCGTGGCCTACAACTACGGCGCGCGCAAGCGCCACCGGATCACCGGCTCGATCCGCCACGCGCTCGTTTACGCGCTGAGCATCATGGCGCTCGGCACACTGCTCTTCCAGCTCCTGCCGGCACCCCTGCTGCGCCTCTTCAAGGCGTCCGACGCGCTGCTTGCCATCGGCGTGCCCGCCCTGCGGATCATCAGCATCAGCTTTTTGGGCGCGGGGGTCGGCATCGTGCTCTCGTCGGTCTTCCAGGCGATGGGCAACGGCGTGCTCAGCCTGACCATGTCGGTCGCGCGCCAGCTCGCGGTGCTGCTGCCTGTGGCCTGGCTGATGGCGCGGTTCGTCGGCCTCGACGCCGTGTGGGCCGCCTTCCCCGTCTCGGAGTATGTGTCGGTGACGATCGCGCTTTTCATGTACCGCTATGTCTACCACAACCACATCGCGCCCCTCGTGGAGGAGGCGTAGCCGCCCCGCTCCCCACGAGTCCGCGCTTTTTCGACAGGCTTTTGATTTTGTCCGGACCTGTGCCGGACAAAATCACCTTAAAGCGTAAAACCGCTCAAAGAGCGGTTTTACAAGAGGAAGGGCGGTACTGGCGGGGAAACAAGGGAGCAAGCCGAACCTTGTGAGGCGAGGCGATCCGGGTTCCCCGTCCAGCAGCTTGTCGATTTATCGACAAGCTGAAGCCGCCTCTGACGAGGCGGCTTTTTTCACGCGCGGGGCGGGGGCGCGCCCGGCGGCGGAACGCCCGGCCCACGGCCGGGCGGACGCGTTCTGTGAACGCGTCCCCGCGCGGATGCGCGGGTTCCGCCGCCAGTGTCTCCCGCCGCGCTCAGATGCGGTCGATGAGGCCGAGGGTGATTTTGGCGCAGCGCCGGGCGGCGTGTTCGACGAAGGTGTCGTAGTCCATGCCGCCGCTGTCGTCGGCGCCGTCCGAGATGCACCGCACGACGGCGAAAGGCACCCCGCTCAGATAGCAGGCGTGGCCGACCGCCGCGCCCTCCATCTCGATCGCGTCGGCGCGGGTTTCGCGGGCGATCCGTTCCTTGACGGCGGAATCGGTGACAAACTGCTCGCCCGAGACGATCTCCCCGCGCACGCAGCGGACCCCCTGTTCGGCGGCGAGCTCCTCCACGAGGGAGGCGAGCCGTTCGTCCGCGGGGAAGCGGGAGCGGCGGGGAAAATATTTTTGCAGCAGGCGCTCCTCGAGGTCGTGGTAAAAGACGTTGCGCGCCGCGACGAGGTCGAGGATGCGCAGCCTGTCCGAAAGCGCGCCGGCGACGCCGCTGTTGATCACGTAGTCCGCGCCGAAGCGGGAGATGAGCATCTGCGCGCAGACGGCGGCGTTGACCTTGCCGACGCCGCAGGTGGCGGCGGCGATCCGTTTGCCCGCGCGCTCGGCCAGAAGGAATTCGCAGCGGCCCACGGTTTGGAGCTCCCCGTGGGAGAGGGCCTCGCGGATGAGGTCGAATTCGCTGTCCATCGCGCAGATGACGCCGATCGTAACCATAAAAATCAAGTCCTCCAAACGGTTCAGATGCTCCCATTCTACCCGAAAGGGCGGGGGAATGCAACCGCGGTATAGTAATAAACGGCCCGCTGTGGTAATATAGGTGTATTAATTCGGGACGGGGGTGTGGGAATGGAGCAGCGCCACAGGCACGGCTATCTGTATGGGACGATGGTGCTGGCGGCCGGGACGGTGGTCGTCAAGCTGATCGGCGCGCTTTTCAAAATCCCGCTCACCAACATCCTCGGCGGCGTGGGCATGAGCTACTTCAACGTCGCCTACGAGCTCTACTATCCGCTCTACGCCCTCTTTGTGTCGGGCGTGCCGGTGGCGGTCTCCAAGCTCGTCAGCGAGAGCATGGCCTGCGGGCGCGCGCGCGACGCGCGCAAGCTCCTGCGGGTGGCGGGGGTGGCCTTCCTCGCGGTCGGCGCGGCGGGGAGCCTGCTCATGTTCTTCGGCGCGGGGTGGTTTTCCGCCCGGGTGCAGAATCCGGGCTCGGTGTGGGCGGTGCGGATGCTCTCCCCGGCGCTCTTCTTCGGCTGCCTGATGGCGGCGCTGCGCGGCTACTGGCAGGGGATGCAGGACATGGCCCCCACCGCCGTCTCGCAGATTGTCGAGGCGGTCGCGAAGCTCGCGTTCGGCCTTTCGCTCTCCTACGGCGTGACGGTGGCGGGCCTGCGGCAGTTCTCCCGGGAGGGCACGGTGTTTGGGGCCCCCTGCGCCTCGGCGCAGGAGGCGCAGATCGCGGTGCTGCCCTACGCGGCGGCGGGCGCGATCCTCGGCGTGACGGTCAGCACCCTCTGCGGCGCGGTCTACATGGCCGCGCGCCACAAACTCGGGCGCGGCGCGATCACCCCCGGGCAGTGGAAGGCGTCGCCTCCCGCGGCCTCCTCCCGCACACTGCTCAAACGGCTGGCCGCGATCGCGGTGCCGGTGTGCGTCGCCTCGCTCATCACCAACCTGACCTCCTTCATCGACCTGATCTCGGTGATGAACCGCCTGAGCCGCGCGATCACCCGCCATCCGGGCGTGATCGAGGGCATCTACGAGGGGCTGATCCCGGGCGGGGTGGGCCGGGAGATGCTCGCCTCCTACCTCTACGGCTGCTATTCGGGGCTGGCGGTGCCGGTCTATAACCTCGTACCCTCGCTCACCACGACGATCGGCGTGAGCCTGTTGCCCGCCGTTTCGGCGGCGTGGGCGGTGCGCGACAAAAGGGCGCTGGAGCGCAACATCGCGTCGGCGCTGCGGCTGGCCTCCCTCATCGCGATGCCGGCGGGGCTGGGCATCTGCGCGATGGCCGGCCCGGTGCTGCGGCTGCTCTTCTTCTCCAAGCCGATGGAGTCGGCGGTCATCTCCCCGGCGCTCCACCTGATGGGGCTGAGCGCGGTCTTTGTGGCGCTCTCGCTGCCGGTCAACGCGATTTTGCAGGCGGTCGGGCGCGCCGACCTGCCGGTCAAGCTGCTGCTGGCCGGGGGCGGGCTCAAGCTCGCGCTCAACTTCCTGCTCGTGGCGATTCCCCAGCTCAACATCCAGGCCGCGCCCGTCGGGACGCTCGCCTGCTACGCGTTCGTGCTTTTCGTGAGCTTCGGCGTGCTGGTAAATTCTACCGGGGTGCGCATCCCGGTGGGGCCGGTTTTCGGAAAGCCGTTTTTCGCGGCGGCTTGCTGCGCGCTGGGGGCCTGGGCCGCGAACGGGCTGTTGGAGCGGGTTTGCGGCAGTCAGCTCGCGGCGGTGGGCGGCGTGTCGATCGGTGTCGTTATCTATGTTTTTGTCGTCTTATTGACTAAAACCGTCACCAAAGAGGATATATTAATGGTGCCGGGCGGCGAAAAGTTTGCAAAGCTACTTGAAAAGCGCTCCCTTTTAGGGTAGAATACTAAAAGCAGCCCAGATGGGCCTGTAAAGGGGGCGCGGCGGGCATGCCGGTGCAGTTTGAGCGCAAGCAGAAATACGACGTCGGGGACCTGATCACGATCATGTCCCTGCTCCGCGGGGAGGGCGGCTGCCCGTGGGACCGCGAGCAGGACCACTACTCGATCCGGAAGAACTTCATCGAGGAGACCTATGAGGTCTGCGAGGCGATCGACAACGACGACCCGGTCCTCCTTCAGGAGGAGCTGGGGGACGTGCTTCTCCAGGTGGCGTTCCACGCGCGCATGGAGGAGGAGGCGGGCCGCTTCGATTTCAGCGACGTGTGCGACGGCATCTGCAAAAAGCTGATCGTCCGCCATCCCCACGTGTTCGGCGAGACAAAGGTCGCCGACAGCGGCGAGGTGCTCGTCAACTGGGACCGCATCAAGGAGCGGACCAAGGGCCAGAAGACGGCGACCGAGACGCTCAGGAGCGTGAGCGCGGCGCTTCCGGCGCTCATGCGCAGCGAAAAGGTGCAGCACCGCGCGGCGAAGGTCGGATTCGACTATCCGGACGCCGGCGGCGCGCTGCGGGACCTCGAAAGCGAGGTCGCGGAGCTGCGGGAGGCGATTTCCGAAGGGGACGCGGCGCACGTCTGCGAGGAATTGGGGGACGTGCTCTTCGCGGCGGTCAACGTGTCCCGGTTCACCCATGTGGACGCGGAGCAGAGCCTCGGACAGGCGTGCGAAAAGTTCATCGACCGGTTTGAGCAGGTGGAGACGCTTGCGCGGGAGAGGGACGTGGACATGCGGACGGCCGGCATCGAAAAGCTGGACGAGCTGTGGAAGCAGGCCAAGAAGCTGAACGCCGCCAAAACGACCGACTGATTATCCCAGGCAGTTGCTGTCTGAAGATATAACAATGTTTAATTTAATTTACGGAGGGCATTCAAAATGACAAAAGCAGAGCTCATCACCGCGGTTGCGGAGAAATCTGGACTTTCCAAGAAGGACAGCGAGAAGGCCGTCGGCGCGGTTGTCGACGCGATCACCGACGCGCTGAAGGCCGGCGAGAAGGTTGCTCTGGTTGGTTTTGGAACCTTTGAGACCAAGACCCGCAACGAGCGCAAGGGCATCAACCCGATCACCAAAGAGGAGATCACGATCGCCGCGGCGACGGTTCCCTCCTTCAAGGCCGGCAAGGCGCTCAAGGACGCTGTCTCCGGCAAGTAAGACCTATCGCCAAAAGGCCTGCCGCGTCGCAAGATGCGGCAGGTTTTTGCATCTGGAGGAAGAGTATGCGACTGGATAAATACCTCAAGATCACCCGGCTCATCAAGCGGCGCACCGTGGCCAACGAGGCGTGCGACGCGGGCCGGGTGTCGGTCAACGGCAAGGTGGCGCGCGCCTCCTACGACGTGAAGGAGGGGGATGTCATCGAACTGAACCTCGGCCAGAAGCCGCTGCGGGTGCAGGTGCTCAAGGTGAGCGAATACGCCACCAAGGACACCGCCGCCGAGGGCTACAGGGTCGTCGACTGAAGAAAGGCGCGGGCCGCCGGAGGATTCCCTCCGGCGGCCCGTTCATATTTTACCGCGCCCCCTCATAGGTATTAGAGATCAATTGACGGGGGAGGCGGACGCGGGTGGTCGAGGAGAAGAGGAATCTGGGGCCGCACAACATCATCATGGAGAACCGCAGGAGGCTGACGGTGACGGGCGTGACCGACGTGGACAGCTTTGACGAGCAGACGGTGGTCGTCTACTGCGAGACGGGGGAGCTGGCGATCCGCGGCGAGGGGCTGCACATCAGCCGGATCGACGTGGAGACGGGGGACCTGAACCTCGAGGCCGTGCGGATCGACGGGCTGTCCTACGCGGATAACCACCCGGCGCGGGGCGGCTTTTTCGGCAAATTATTCCGCTGACGGAAGGTAGAATGGAAGGACGGGGGGGAAGCCGATGGAGATCACGGTAGCGGGACAGACGTGGCTCTTTTTGCTGTCCGCCGCGCTGGGCGCGGCGCTCGGCGTGTGCTACGACGTCTTCCGGATTCTGCGCATCGCCTTCCGGCATCCCTCGCCGGCCGTCCTGCTGGAGGACATCCTCTTTTCGCTTGCCGCGGCGGGCGCGACGTTCGCCTTCCTGCTCACGACGGGCAGCGGGCAGCTGCGCGCCTTTTTCCTGATCGGGGAGCTGGTGGGCTTTTCGCTCTATCACTGCACCCTCGGCGCGCTGCTCATCGGCGCGGCCAGGGGGATCATCGCGGCCATCCGGTGGCTTTTCGGACTGATTTACCGGGTCTTTGTGGCGCCGGTCCTGCGTCTGATAGAAAAGATTCAGGGCTTTTTGGCGAAAATCATGAAGCAATCGGCAAAATGTATAAAAAATAAAGCGAAAAATTCGAGGATACCCTTGAAAAAGCACAGTCATTTATTGTATAATTTAAAAAAGCGACTTCAGTGGGACGGACGGAAGAAAAACGAGAAGGAACAGGAGCAACCCAGTTCATGAAAAGTGTACGTGGAAAAAAGAAGAGCCTGTTTATCCGGTTTTGTATCTTCGCCTTCGCCGCTTACGTCGTGGTAAGCCTGATTACGCTGCAGATGGAGATCTCCTCCAAGCGTAGTCTGCTCGCGAACGTAACCGCGCAGCTGGAGGACCAGGTCGTCGCAAACAAGGAGGTCGAGCGGCAGATCGCCTTGGGGGACGACCGGGACTTCATGGCCCGCATCGCGCGCGACAAGCTCGACATGGGTGTGGCGGACGAACGCGTATTCCGTGACACAGCGGGCACGTGAGCCCGCTTTTTGGCGTGTCTGGGGCCGGAAGGGCTTCTCGATAAAACACAAGATCGTTAAGGAGGCAGCGTAACATTTATGCAGCTTGAGGTAGGGAGTATTCTGGAGGGCAAGGTCACCGGCATCACAAAGTTCGGAGCGTTCATCGAACTGCCGGGCGGCAAGACCGGAATGGTACATATTTCGGAAGTGGCGTCCTCCTATGTCAAGGAAATTTCCGATTACCTGTCGATGGGCCAGACGGTCAAGGTCAAGGTCATCGGGATCACCCCCGAGGGGAAGGTCAGCCTGTCGATCAAGCAGGTGGCGCCCGCCCCGGCTGCGGCTGAGCGTCCGAACACGCCGCGCCCCTTCCGCCAGGGAGGCCCCGGCGCGCCCGGGGACCGTCCGGCGCGCCCGCCCTATCAGCGCAGGCCGCCCCGCGAGGTGTCCTACGGCTTTGACCGGCGGCAGGAGATCACGAGCGAGAACATGTCCTTCGAGGATATGATGAGCAAGTTCAAGCAGAAGAGCGAGGACAAGATGTCCGACCTCAAGAAATATACCGACATGAAGCGCGGGACGGCGCGGAGCAGAAATTCACCGAAATGATTCCTAAGGGCGCCGCGGCGCCCTTTTCCTTTTTGAAAAGCGAAGCGGAAAACAGGAGGACGGGCATGGTAATCGTCAACGCGGATGTCCGCACGATGGCGGGCGAAAGATTTGAAAACGGATACGTCCACATGGACGGAGGGAAGATCGTCTCGGTCGGCCCGATGGCGCGCGCGCCGCGGGACGCGGAGCGGTTCGACGCGGCGGGCGCGGTCGCGCTGCCCGGGCTGGTCGACGCCCACTGCCACATCGGCATGTGGGAGGACGGGCTCGGCTTCGAGGGGGACGACGGCAACGAGGACACCGACCCGGTCACGCCGCAGCTGCGCGGGCTGGATGGGGTGAACCCGCTCGACCGGGCGTTCACCGAGGCGCTCGACTGGGGGGTCACGACGGTTGTGACCGGTCCCGGCAGCGCCAACCCGATCGCGGGGCAGATGTGCGCGATGAAGACCTGCGGCCGCCGGGTGGACGACATGCTCCTCGCCGCGCCGCTGGCGATCAAGATGGCGATGGGGGAGAACCCCAAGACGAGCTACCACGAAAAGCAGCAGGGTCCCGCCACCCGCATGGGGATCGCGGCGGCCATCCGCGAGCAGCTCGCGAAGGCGAGGAAGTACGGCGAGCAGCTCGAGCGGGCGGCGGCGGACGACGACTTCGACGAGCCCGAGTACGACGCGAAGTGCGAGGCGCTGCTGCCGCTTTTGCGCGGGGAGATCAGGGCGCACATCCACGCCCACCGCGCCGACGACATCTTCACCGGCCTGCGCATCGCGAAGGAGTTCGGGTTTCCCTGCGTGATCGTCCACGGCACCGAGGGACACCTCGTGGCCGACCTGCTGGCCGAAGAGGGGGTGCCGGTCATCGCCGGGCCGCTGCTCGGCGCGCGCTCCAAGCCGGAGCTCAAAAACGCCGACGACGGCGGCGCGGGCGCGCTCGACCGCGCCGGGGTGAAGGTCGCCGTCGCGACCGACCACCCCGAGCTGCCCTGCCGCTTCCTGCTTCTGAGCGCGCAGGTCGCGGCCCAGAACGGCATGGACCCCGACGCCGCGCTGCGCGCGGTCACCTCTGCGGCGGCGGAGATCTGCGGGCTGGAGGGCCGCGTGGGCGCCCTCGCGCCGGGGCGGGACGCGGACGTCCTGCTCTTCGCGGAGGAGCCGATGCAGACCCACCGGAAGCCGTTCGCGGTCTTTGTCGGCGGAAGGAGGGTGCGCTGATGCGGGAGATTCCACGTGAGGCCGTCGTCGAGGCGGTGAAGGCGCTCTGCATCGAGGCCAACCGGGTGCTCCCGGCCGACCTCAAGGAGCGGCTGTGCGGGGCCTGCCGGGCGGAGGAGTCGCCGCTCGGGCGGGAGGTGCTCGCCGACATCGTGCGCAACTACGAGACGGCCGAGGCGCTCTCCATCCCCGTCTGCCAGGACACCGGCATGGCGGTCGTCTTCGCCGAGCTCGGGGAGGACGCGCATGTCTCGGGGCTGGAGGAGGCCGTCAACGAGGGGGTGCGCCGCGGCTACGCTGAGGGGCTGCTGCGCTGCTCGGTGGTCGGGGACCCGCTGCGCAGGCGGAACACCGGCGACAACACCCCCGCCGTGCTGCACCTGCGGCTGGTGCCGGGGGACAGGCTCACCCTCACCGTCGCGCCAAAGGGGGCGGGCAGCGAGAACATGAGCTCCATCCGCATGATGACCCCGGCGGCCGCCGAACAGGACCTGATCGACGAGGTCGTGCGCGCGGTGGAGGCGGCGGGGAGCAACCCCTGTCCGCCGGTGGTGGTCGGAGTCGGCATCGGCGGCAACTTCGAGGGGTGCGCGCTGCTTGCGAAACGCGCCCTCTGCCGGGACACGGCCGTGCGCAATCCCGACCCGCTCTACGCCTCGCTCGAGGAACGGATGCTCGGGGCGATCAACCGCACGGGCATCGGGCCGCAGGGCTTCGGGGGCCGGGTGACGGCGCTGGCGGTCAACATCGAGGCGGGGGCGACCCACATCGCGAGCCTGCAGGTGGCGGTGAACATGGGCTGCCATGTGACGCGGCACGCCTCCCGAACGATTTGAGTCCGGTTTGTTAAATTTCCACGAATCCTTCGATACCCCCTTGTAAATTCGCCCAATGTCCTGTATAATAAAGGTAAGATAATTGGGTAAAATGTTAAAAGCAGGCTTGCCTGTTTTGCTATAAAACAAAGGGGTTGAATTTATGAACATCACCATCACAGCACGGAAAACCTCTGTTCGCGACTCTTTCAAGGAAAGGATCGACCGGAAACTCGCCAAGCTGGACCGGTTCTTTGACGACAGCGCGAATGCGATCGTCACAGTGACCAACGAGGGCGATCGCGAGACCGTCGAGGTCACCATCCAGTCGCGGGGTATGTTCTATCGCGCGGAGAAAACCACCTCCGACCGCTTTGACTCCCTGGAGGCAGTGGTGGACTCCCTCTTCCGCCAGATTGTGAAGAACAAGAACAAGCTCGGCAAGCGCCTGCGGGACACCGCGTTCGACGCGTCGAACGTCGAGGTGGGCGAGGAGCAGGAGTCGGAGGCCCCGGAGTACGCCGTCAAGCGTGTCAAACGGTTCGCGCTGCGCCCGATGGATGTGGAGGAAGCGATCCTCCAGATGAACATGGTCGGGCACGAGTTCTTCGTCTTCCTCAACGCGGAGACGAACGAGATCAACGTGGTCTACAAGCGCCACAACGGAACCTACGGGATTCTCGAGCCGACGGTCGGCTGACGATAAAGCACTCCCACGGGCCGGTCCCCCACGCTCCCCGCGTGGGGGACCGGCTTTTCCGGCGGGATTTTCTTGTAACCGCCGGGTATTTGTGATAGAATAGCCGCAGGACGGCTATTCTGCACTTCATGCGCAGGACGACCCGCGCCCCCGGCGCTCCCGTCCCAATGCGCGATTTTGCAGTCCGCCTCGCGGATATGGCGGAATAAAGGTAATTTCACGGGCGGAGGTGCGCGGATGCTCTGCAAAAAATGCGGCAACAACGTCAAAAGCGATTTCAAATACTGCCCCTACTGCGGCGAACGGATCGTCAGCGACTTCCACGACCACTACGAGGAGCTGACCCCGCCCTTCCTCGTCCGGGAGCCGGACGAGCCGGACGGCGCGGCGGCGTGGTACGCGTCCGCGCCGGGGGAGCGGGCGCCCGACTTTTCCCCGCCGCCCGGGGACGCGCCGGGCGGGCCTTCCTTCGCGCCCGGGGATTTCCCGCCGGAGGACCGGGAGGACGATCTCGCGCCGCCCGATTTTCATGTTTCCCTGCCGGAGGAGCCTGTCCCCGGCGGGTACGTCGGCCCCCTCTTCGACGCGGACGAGCCCCCGGAAAACTGGAGATACGCAGCGCCCGCGGGCTTCGAGCCGGTGGACGACCCGGCGGGACCGTCGGAGGCGCCCTATTTTGTCTACCGCCCGGAACCGGCAGCGCGGATTCCAGCGCCCGCCGGTGAAGCGCCCCCCGCGCCTTCCGCGCGCGAGACGCCCCGCCGGCGCGCCGAAAAGCCGAAGGAGGGACCGGGCATCGTAATCAGGCTGCTGATCATCGTGGGGGTGCTGATTGCCGCGGGAGCGGCGTCCTGGTTCGGATACCGCCTGCTGGGCGGCGGGCCCGCGCCCTTCCAGAATACCGACTTTTCGGCGATGTTTGCGCGGGTTTACGGTCTGTAAACTTTTAAAAACCCCTTGCACATTGGCAATACAGCGTGTATAATATAGATATGCCACATATGAAAAGATCTGGAGATTCGGAGGGGGGCCCCTGGGGGGCATACCGAAAGAACGGACTCATATGTGCGGTAAACAGGCGGAGCCGCGCGAAGCGAGGCTTCGCCTGTTGCGTTGAAGGGAGGCGCGTAAAAATGGAAAAGGTGCTGGTCGCCATGAGCGGCGGCGTCGACAGTTCGGTGGCGGCGCTGCTCTTAAAGGAGCGGGGCTGCGAAGTGGGCGGCGCGACGTTCGAGCTTTACGACGGCTGCCCCGAGCAGAACGTCTCCGACGCGAAGGCGGTCTGCGAAAAGCTCGGCATCCCGCATTACGTGCTCGATTACCGCGCGCTCTTTTCCGAGCGGGTGCTCGACTATTTTGCGGACGGCTACCTGCGCGGCGAAACGCCCAACCCCTGCATCGCCTGCAACCGGAACATCAAGTTCGGCGCGTTCGCGCGGGACGCCGAACGCCTCGGCTACGGGCGCATCTCGACCGGACACTATGCGTCGGTGCGGTTTGACGAGGCGTCGGGCCGCTACCAGCTGTGGCGCAGCGCCCAGCCCCGCAAGGACCAGTCCTATGTGCTCTACCACCTGACCCAGCGGCAGCTTTCGATGCTGCTGCTGCCGCTCGACCCCTACGACAAGAGCGAGGTGCGCGCGCTGGCCGCCGGGGCGGGGCTGCCGGTCCAGTCCAAATCGGACAGCCAGGACATCTGCTTCGTGCCGGACGGCGACTACGTCTCCTTCATCGCCCGCCATACCGGGATCGTCCCCGAGGAGGGGGATTACCTCGACGACGCGGGCAACGTGATCGGCCGGCACCGGGGGGTGCTGCACTATACGATCGGCCAGCGCAAGGGGCTGGGCGTCGCCTTCGGGACCCACCGGTATGTGAGCCGCCTCGATCCGGAGCACAACACCGTGACCCTGTCGGACGAGTCCGCCGTCTTCCACGACACGCTGTTCGCGGACGGGCTGCGGCTGATTTCGGGCGGCGCGCTCGGCGGACCGCTGCGGACGCGGGCAAAAATCCGCTACGCGCACACCCCGGCACCGGCCACCGTCTATCCCCTCGGGGAGGGGGAGGTGCGGGTGCGGTTTGATTCTCCCCAGCGCGCGGTCACGCCGGGCCAGGCGGTGGTCTTCTACGACGGGGAACGCGTGGTGGGCGGCGCGACCATCCGCGCGGCAGGACAGGATAAGGAGTGACGCAGATGAACCTGCTCGTCCCGATCGTCATGATCGTGGCTTCCAATGTGCTCTACAACCTCTTCACCAAGACGATGCCCGCGGGCGCGAACCCGTTTGCCGCGCTCGTGATCACCTACCTGACCGCGGGCGCGGTCTCCTTCGGGATGCTGCTTGTGACCGCGCAGGGGGACTCGGCGGCGGCCTTCCGCTCGATCAACTGGACGAGCGCCGCGCTCGGCGCGTCGATCGTCGGGCTGGAGCTCGGCTATATCTACGCCTACCGCGCGGGCTGGAACATCAGCGTCTGCTCCCTCGTCGCCAATATCGCGCTCGCTGTCATCCTGCTCTTCGTGGGACTGCTCTTTTTCAGCGAGAAGCTCTCCCTCAACCAGCTGATCGGCATCGTGCTCTGCGTCGCCGGGCTGTTCTTCCTCAATCGCCGGTAGGCTTGGGGTTTGCCGCTTTCCAAGCGGCGGAGTTTGTCGGTGACAGACCGACAGCCGTTTTAGATTTTCCGCTCATCGAGCGGCGGGACTTATGATCGCTCTCCTTCGGAGAGCTAAGGGGAGCCGCCTACGGCGGCGGGGATTGCCGGGACCCGCCCCGGCAGGCGGGTCCATTTCTTGCACGCCCAAGAAATGGACGAAAGAAGGGCGCTCAAGGGGGGCTCACTTGAAGAAGACTGGGCGCAAAGCTCGC
>NZ_CABUCJ010000054.1 GCF_902490045.1 uncultured Anaerotruncus sp. | reverse complement strand
AAGCCGGTACTGCGCCTCGGCGGCGGTGCGCCGCTTGAGGATATAGGGGGTGACCGCCCGCGCGAACCCCAGCGTGAGCGCGATCTCCGGCTGGGTCCAGTCGTGCCTGCCCTCGCGGTCGCAGACGATCACGCAGCCGCTGAACGCCCCCTCGTCGTAGATGCCGCACTGGAGCAGCGCGCGGCGCCGGTCCGGACGCGTGCAGTCCGGCAGCAGGGCGCCGTCCGCCACCGCATAGACGCCCTCCCGGAACCGCTGGAGGTAATCGGGCCACTGGGAGAAGGAGAACGCCTCCTCCGAGCTGATCGGCACCCGTCCGGTCCCCTGCTTCCACAGGTAGGTGACCTGCATGCGGTCCCCCTCGGGGGTGCGCTCCATGATGCCCACGTCGCCGGCGCGGCAGTACTCCCCGATGCGGTCGAGCATCAGGTAGATCGCGCTGTCGATGTCCTTGCTGGAGCTCAAAATGCGCGGGAAGAGGTCGAGCATCCGCTCCATCTCGCCGTCCTGCCAGCGCACCTCGGGGCGGTCCATCTCGTAGAGGTTGAGCAGGCCCTCCTCCCCGTCCGCGCCGCGGCCGTCCGGCTCATAGAACCCGGCGCGGTTCTTGCCGAGCTTTTTGGCGCGGTAGAGCGCGCGGTCCGCCTTGCGGAATAGCTCCACGTAGGTTGCGCCGCACCGGGGATAATCCGCGGCGCCGACGCTCGCCGTGATCCGCAGGTCGGTGAACTCGCCCGCGTAGACGCGCGAAACACGCGCGCACAGCTCGCCGGCGATCCGCTCCCCCTCCGCGCGGGAGGCCCCGGGGAGGAGCACGACGAATTCGTCACCGCCGACCCGCCCGAGGATGTCCCCCGGCCGCACCGCCTCCCGTATCGCCCCGGCGATGTTGGTGAGCAGGATGTCTCCGAAGAGGTGCCCCAGGCGGTCGTTGACCGCCTTGAAATTATCGATGTCCACCACGAAGAGACTGCCCGTCCGGGCGGGCGGCTCCTGTTCCAGCCGCTCGTCGATCAGGCGCTGGACGACCGCGCGGTTGTAAAGTCCCGTCAGCGCGTCCCGTTCGGCCGCGTCCCGCAGGCGCAGGCGTTCCCGCTTCTCCCGG
The DNA here is from genome assembly GCF_902490045.1 of uncultured Anaerotruncus sp. Lineage (GTDB taxonomy): Bacteria > Bacillota > Clostridia > Oscillospirales > Ruminococcaceae > Anaerotruncus. The sequence continues at coordinate 15,070 of NZ_CABUCJ010000054.1, read as the reverse complement.
TCGATGTCCGCCGTGCGTCCGACCGTCCGCGCCGGCCGGCCGTCGGCGTCGTAGAGGGTGACCGCCTCCGCCCGGTGCCAGCGGTATTCCCCGCCGCCCGGCTGCCGCGCCCGGAACTCGAAGAGGATGTGCGCCTTCCCCTCCCGCAGGTCCCTCCGGAACTGCTCCAGCCGGGGGAGGTCCTCCGGATGGACCGTGCCCTGCGCGTAGGCGCTGCCCGAAAAGCCGGGCGTGCGCATCCGGTCGACCAGCACGCTGCGCACGCTGTAGGGGACGATCGCCTCGTCCTCCTCGGCGTTATATTCCCACAGCACTCCGTCGGACATCTGCGCCACCGCCTGGTAGCGCTCGTTTTCCAGCTCGAGCTTCCGTTCGAGCTGCTTCTTTTCCTCGTTGTCCAGGATTACGCACTGAATGACCGGGACGCCCTCCTCGGTGCTGTCGATCATCTTGCCGTAGGCGACCCGCCAGCGCCAGCTCCCGTCCTTCTGGCGGACGCGGTAGTCCGCCACCCCCGTCTGACGGGTCCCGATCATCCCCCGGACCGCCGCCTCGAAGACGGCCTCGTCGTCCGGATGCATCAGGCGGATGAAGAGGTCCCCCGCGACCGCCCGGTATTCCTCACGGGTATAGCCGTTCAGCCGGTAGAACCCGTCGTTCGCGTAGAGGATGCGCCACGCTTCGCCGAACGCAAGCTGCACGACCCCGCCGGGTATCGTGTTGGTGATGCTCTCAAGGCGGGTCCTGGCGGCCACCAGCTCGGTGACGTCGAGAAAGAGGCATTCGAGCCCCCGCTCCCCCTTTATCTCCGCCGGGCCGCCGTTGAGGTAGAGCCACAGCTCGGCGCCGTCCGCGCGCTGGTAGCAAAACTCGGCCTCCCCCCGTCCGGGGTTGTCCGGCTGCTCCCGCATCGCGCGGATCTGTTCGTACAGCTGCGGCGCCGCCTTTTCCAGCGAGCCGCCGCAGGAGGAGTCGAGATACTCCCGCGAAAAGCCCGCCATATCGAAAAAGCCCTCGTCGGCAAAGCGCACCTCCGCCCCGCCCGCGAGGGACAGGACGCACCTGCACAGCCGGCTGCTGCAACGCTCTTTCAGTTTCCCAAGACCCATCTGTCAACGCCTTCTCTCGCGGGGTCTGTCCAGGCGGTCCGCGCGGTTTGAATTTCTCCGCCCAAAAAATCCCTATTTGATAAGTATAGCATATTTGGAGCATGCTGCCAATTGCCTTTTCGACAGGAAATTCCCTTCCGGCGGGCTTCCGTCCGGGTCGGCGCTCCCGCAGCTTGAAAAATACGCGCCGGCGGGGTACAATAGGAACAGAATCTGAACGAACGGACAGGAGGTCTCGATCATGGGTATTCTGGTGGACGCGAAGGGCAGGCCCTGCCCCATCCCGGTGGTGCTGGCGAAAAAGGAGATCGACGGGGGCGCGGCGGAGTTCACCGTCGAGGTCGACAACGCGACGGCGGTGGAGAACCTCCAGCGGCTGGCGGACAGCCAGGACTACCGCACCACGGTGCAAAGCGCGGACGGTATCTTTTCGATCGACTTCACCAGGGCCCCCCGCGAGCAGGCCGCCCAGCCCGGCGCGGACGCGCGGGACGCCGCCCCCGCGAACCGTTCGTGGGCGGTCTTCGTCGGGCGGGAGACGGTGGGCGAGGGTGACCCCGAACTGGGCGGCTCGCTCATGAAGATGTTTTTCTACACCCTTGCCCAGTCGGACGATCTGCCGGAGGCGGTGCTCTTCATGAACGGCGGTGTCAGGCTGCCCACCCTCGACGACCAGGTCGCCGGGCACCTGCGCGAGCTTGCCGGCAGGGGGGTGGAGATCCTCGTCTGCGGGACCTGCCTCAACTTCTACGGGATTGCCGACAAGCTCCAGGCCGGGACCGTGAGCAACATGTACGACATTGTCGAGCGGATGAAGCGCGCCGGAAAGGTCGTCTCCCTCTGATGGACTGCTGCGTGATCGTCTTTTCCTCCACACACAGCGCGATGCGCGCGGAAAAGCACCTCGCGGGGCGGTTCCCCGTCACGGTGATGCCCACGCCCCGCGTCCTTTCCGCCTCCTGCGGCATTTCGCTGCGCTTTCCGCCCGGGGACGCGGCGGATGTGCGCGCTGCGATGGAGGAGCTCCCCGGCGAGCGCGGCCGCTGGGAAATCTACCGGCTGACGCCCGGCGGGAAGGCCATCCCGTTACCGTCCGCATAAGCAAAACGATTGTTGATATTCTCACAAAGAACATCAACAATCGTTTTTATTTTTGTGTATACTGTTGCATTTCATTTTGGTTTGCGCTACAATGGGGCTACCAAAAAACAGGGTCATCCCTGCGCAAAGGGGGGCTATCCATGCTCGAACGGGTGGAACAGGTCAGCACCGCCGCCGAAATCGTTCTTTCGCTGGCGCTCATGCTTTTCGCGGGCTTTATTGCCACGCGCCTTACCAAGCGGCTGCGATTGCCCAACGTCACCGGCTACATCCTCGCGGGCATCCTGATCGGCCCCTGGGTGCTCCGGCTGATCCCGGCCTCCGTCATCCGACATATGGACTTTGTCAACGACGTGGCGCTCGCCTTCATCGCCTTCGGCGTGGGGCGCTATTTCAAGCTCTCCGCCCTCAAAAAGAACGGGATCAGGGTGATCGTCGTCACCCTCGCGGAATCGCTCGTCGCGGCGGCCGCCGTTGCCCTCACGATGATTTTCGTCTTTCGCCTGCCGGTGCCCTTCTCGCTGCTGCTCGGCGCGATCGGCTGCGCCACCGCGCCCGCCTCCACAATCATGACCATCCGGCAGTACCATGCGAAGGGGCCGTTCGTCAACATCATCCTCCAGGTGGTCGCGCTCGACGACGCCGTCTCCCTCATCGCCTTCAGCGTCTGCACCGTCGTCGTGCAGAACCTGGGCGGCAGCCGCGCCATGGACCTTGGCCTCGTGCTGCGGCCGCTCTTTTTCAACCTTGCCGCGCTCGCGGTGGGCGTCCTGGGCGGCTGGATCCTCAGCCGGCTCATCACCGAGGGCCGCTCGCAGGACCACCGGCTGGTGCTCGTCGTGGCGATCATCCTCGGCGTGTCGGGGGTGTGCACCCTCTTCGACGTCTCCCCGCTGCTCTCCTGCATGGCCTGCGGCACCGCCTACTGCAACATCAGCGGCAGTAAAAAGCTCTTTAAGCAGCTCAACGCCTTCGCGCCGCCCGTGCTGCTTCTCTTCTTCGTGCTCTCGGGCATGCGGCTCAACGTCCCCGCGCTCGCCGGCGCGGGTATCATCGGCGTGGGCTATTTCATCGTGCGCATCGCGGGCAAATACACGGGCGCCTTCCTCGGCGCGGCGGCGGCCGGGTGCGACGCCGCCACCCGCAACTATCTCGGCCTCGCGCTCATCCCACAGGCCGGGGTGTCGATCGGCCTTGCCGTGCTTGGGCAGCGGATGCTGCCGCCCGAGGCGGGCACCCTGCTCTCGACCATCATCCTCTCCTCCGCGGTGCTCTATGAGATGATCGGCCCCGCCTCCGCCAAGGCCTCGATGGTCCTCGCGGGCGCGATCTCCAAAAGGCCCGACCCCTCCGCCGCGGAACCCGTCGTCGAGCCCAACTCGCCGACGGACTAAAAGCCACGGGTTTCCTGTACGGCTTTCTTGAAAGAAAGCCTTGGCAAAGAACTTTTATCAGGCCGGCCGCGGCCCGCCGCCGTTGGCGCTGCCCGTGTCCAGAGCTTGAACCTTTCGCCCGCCTTTTTGAAAAGGCGGCGGGTGAAAAAAGCCCCGGCGTTCCTGACGGAACGCCGGGGCTTTTTGAGGGCGGCGCCCTCCCGTCAAACGCCTCTTTGCGCCGCTTTCTTCACGAAAGAAAGCGGCAGCGGGGCATGGGGCGGGCTTGCCCGCGCGCAGCGCGGGAGCGGGCCGCCGCTGGCGGCCCCGGGGGCGTCTGTATCCGGCTTTGGCGGCGGGTTCAGCCCTGCGCGGCCTTCCACTCGCGGTATTCGTCGTAGGTTCCCATCCGGTCGGTGATCGTGCCGTCCATGTGGATTTCGATGATCCGGTTGGCGATCGTCTCGATGAACTGGTGGTCCTGCGAGGTAAAGAGCAGGTTGCCGGGATAGTCGGCGAGGCCGTTGTTGACCGCCGTGATCGACTCGAGGTCGAGGTGGTTGGTGGGCTGGTCGAGCAGCAGGACGTTCGCGCCGGTGAGCATCATGCGGGAGAGCATGCAGCGCACCTTCTCGCCGCCCGACAGCACCTTGACGGGCTTGTAGACATCGTCGCCCGAAAAGAGCATCCGCCCGAGGAAGCCGCGCATGAAGGTCTCCTTGTCGTCGGGGGAGAACTGCGCGAACCACTGGAGCATGTTGAGCTCGCAGTCGTCGAAGAAGGCGGAGTTGTCCTTGGGGAAATAGGCCTGCGAGGTGGTCTGGCCCCATTTGAAGCCGCCCTCGTCCGGCTCGAGCTCCTCCATCAGGATGCGCAGCAGAGCGGTCTGGCCCTGCTCGTTTTCCCCGACAAAGGCGATCTTGTCCCCCTTGTTGACGACGAAGCTCACCCCATCGAGCACCCGGACTCCGTCGATCGTCTTGGAGAGGTCCTTCACCTCGAGGATATCCTTGCCCGCCTCACGGTCGGGCTTGAAGTTGACCCACGGGTAGCGGCGGGAGGAGGCGGGCATCTCGTCGACGGTGAGCTTGTCGAGCAGCTTGCGGCGGGAGGTGGCCTGCTTGGACTTGGACTTGTTGGCGGAGAACCGCTGGATAAAGCTCTGCAAATCCTTGATCTGGTCCTCGCGGCGCTTGTTCTGGTCCTTCATGATCTGCTGCATCAGCTTGCTCGACTCGTACCAGAAGTCGTAGTTGCCCACATACATCTTTACCTTGTTGAAATCGATGTCGACGATGTGGGTGCATACGGTGTTGAGGAAGTGCCGGTCGTGCGAAACGACGATCAGCGTGCCGGGGAAATCCAGCAGGAAATCCTCCAGCCAGTCGATCGATTTGATGTCGAGGTTGTTGGTGGGCTCGTCGAGCAGGAGGATGTCCGGCTGTCCAAAGAGCGCCTGCGCGAGCAGCACCTTGACCTTGTCGCCGCCTTTGAGCTCCCCCATGGGCAGTCCGTACATGTCCGGCGGGATGCCCAGTCCGGACAGGATGCGGCCGGAATCGGTTTCGGCGTCCCAGCCGTTCATCTCGGCGAACTCCCCTTCAAGCTCGGCGGCGCGCGCGCCGTCCTCCTCCGAGAAGTCGGGCTTCTCATAGAGGGCGTCCTTCTCCTTCATGACCTCGTAGAGGTGGGCGTTGCCCATGATCACGGTATCGATGACCGGATACTGGTCATACTGGAACTGGTCCTGTTTGAGCACCGACATGCGGCAGCCCTTCTGGATGGCGATTTCCCCGGTGGTCGGATCGAGCTCCCCCGAAAGGATGCGCAGGAAGGTGGATTTTCCGGCGCCGTTCGCGCCGATGATGCCGTAGCAGTTGCCCGGCAGGAACTTGAGGTCCGCGTTCGCAAAGAGCTTGGTCCCGCCGAACATCAGGCTGACATTGCTGACTGTAATCATCTGAAACCACCTAACAAATCTTACAAAAATGTTGTCTTTTGTTTGTCACCTGTTCAGTATAGCATGCTTTCCCGATTCGTCAACCGTTCCCGCCCGATTTTCCCGGATTTTCAGGGCATTCGGGCGCTTTCCCTTTCCTTCCGGCGCGAAATGGTGTATACTGGCCTTACCATCATTACGAGCGGCAAAGGAGCGTTCCTTTTATGAATATTTTGATCGTCGGATGCGGCAAGGTCGGGTCGCAGCTTTCCAACGTGCTATCCCGCATGGGGCACGATGTTGCGGTCATTGACCAGAATCCCGCGCATTTTTCCTCCCTCGCGGACGACTTTTCCGGCTACAATGTCACGGGCGTGCCCATCGACCAGGACGTCCTGCGCCGCGGCGGCATCGAAAACTGCGACGCGCTTGCCGCCGTCACCGAAGACGACAACATGAACGTCATGGTCTGCCAGCTCGCGAGCGAAATTTTCAAGGTTCCCCGTGTGCTCGCCCGCGTCTACGACCCGCGCCGCGGCAATGTCTTCTCCCATTTCGGGCTGCACACCGTATGCCCCACCAACATCTCGGTCGACGCGATCTATTCGATGCTCACCGGCCGCGACCAGGTCAAGAACGTCTACCTCGACTCCGCGACCGTCTCGTTCGACGCGGACGAGCCCGATGCCAAAGAGATTGGGCTTACCCTCGGGGAACTCGTCCTGCGCAACACCGCCAAGCAGGGACTTTTCGGCCTGCTGCACGCCGACGGCAACCTCACCCTCGCCCATCCGAATTCCGCCGAGGAGGTCGGTCCCGACGACCGCCTCCTCTATGCCAAAGTGATTGATTGATTTTCACCGGGCTGTGCCCGGCGGGGCCGGCCGGTAGTCGACCGGCGGCGGTTTTAGATATTCCGCCCAGGGGCCGGAGGGTTTTCCGGTAGTCGACCGGCGGCGAGTTCCTTTCTTGTTCGCCCAAGAAAGGAACCAAAGAAGGGCGCGAGGGGCTGCGCCCCTGCGACCCCGCGCCGCCTCCGGTTGGCCTTCGGCCAAAGTCGGCGGCGCCCGTGACACGGATGAGCGAGCGAGTGTGCATCATCCCGCCAACCGCCGCGCCGCGGGCGCAATGCCTCTGCCCGTGAGCCTCAGGAACTGCACCGGAAGTTCCCGGAGGGGAGGCGCGGCCGCTTTTGTTTCGCTCGCATCTAACGCGGGGAGGCGGAAAACCGGTCGACTTCGCCGCCCGCGCGCGCAGAGCGCGTGAACGCCCGGGACGGGCGTTGTTTTCCGCCGGGGGATTTCGGCGAGCTTTCCGGTTGTGGTCGTTGGGAGCGCCGAGATTAGGTTGAGCCCTCAGCTAGTGTACCCGTGGGGTGCGGCGGTAATTTGCGGGTCTTGGCAAGGTGCTCCAAGGGATTCCTAAGGGGGCGGCGGAGCCCCCTTAGGCGGACTTTTGGTTCCTTTTCGTCCGTCCGAAAAGGAACCCGTGGGCGCGGCGGAACGCGCTCGTATTTCTTGCCGCTTGGAAAGCGGCAATTCCCGTAAAAGCCCCGCCGCCCGATGAGCGGCATATCTAAAAGCTGCGCCGCTCTCCGAGCGGCCCCTGCCGGGCGGAAAATCATCTAGGAAGGTGCATGGAAAATGCGAATCGTTGTTGTGGGCGGCGGCAAGGTCGGCTACTACCTGACCAAGACGCTGCTGGAGCATGGGCACGAGCCCCATCTGGTTGAAACGGACCGGGAGGCGTGCACCCGCATTGCGGACGAACTGGACGTGCCGGTCATCTGCGGGGACGGGAGCATGATCGACGTGCTCGAGAGCGCGGGCGCCAAGGGGGCGGACGCGCTGATCGCCGTGACCGGGCAGGACCAGGACAACCTGGTCTCCTGCCAGCTGGCCAAAAAGGTGTTTCAGGTGGAACGCACCGTGGCGCGCATCAACAATCCCAAAAACGCGGCGGTCATGAAACAGCTCGGCGTGGACATCCCCATCTCCTCGACCGACAACATCGCCCGCCTGCTCGAACGGGAGGTCGACACCGCCGCCATCAAGCAGCTCATGCCGCTCGCGCGCGGCGAGGCGTCCCTCTCCGAATTGCAGATCCCGCCCAAGTACCGTCTCAACGGCATCACGCTGTCCGAACTGCGGCTGCCGGAGGAATCGGTCATCGTGTCCGTCTCCCGCGAGGGGCGGCTGATCATCCCGCGCGGCAACACGCAGATCTTCTCCGGGGACAAAATCCTGGTGGTCTGCGCCAACTCCGCGGTGCGTGAGCTCTCCCGCAAGATGGGCATTGAGGCGGAAGAGAAAAAGTGACGGTCCCGTTCCGGCCCGCGAACGCATCCATAGAAAAGGAAAGGCCCCCCGGCATGGCCGGGGGGCCTTCTCTATTTGCGCCGGTTGTCCAGCTCATTGATGAAGCAGACGATCTCCTTTTCCGTAACGTCGACCACCCCGTAGGTGCTCTTGCCGTCGCGCGGCAGGCCGAGACTGCCGGGATTGAGCAGGTGCATCCCCTTCTGGTAGCCCACAAAGGGCACATGGGTGTGCCCGAAAAGCACGACGTTCGCCTCGATATCCGCGGCGGCGGCGATCAGGTCGTCGAGGCCGTATTTGACGCTGTACATGTGGCCGTGGGTGTAAAAGATTTTCGCCGGCCCGCAGGAAAAGCAGCCCGCCAGCGTCGCGCTGGTCCCAAAATCGCAGTTGCCACGCACGCTGAGCCATTTGCACTCGGGATAGAGCGCGACCGCCTGTTCCAGTTCCTGCGCGCCGTCGCCGAGGTGGATAAAGATGTCGGCGGAGGCGCGGTGCATTTCGACCAGCCTGCGCAGGGAATAAAAATCGCGATGGGTGTCGGAGGTTACGATCAATCGCATGGGAACCGGCCCATCCTTTCCAAGACGGCGCGTACGCACCGGAATACCGGCCTTTTCCGGAGCAGAACCGGCCTTCGGAAAAACGCGCCCAACGAAAAAATCCGCCTGTGCGCCTTGCCGCTGGCCGGGTGTCACACTTTTTTGAATATCCGCTATAAATATAACATATAAATGAACGAAAGAAAACAGGCGGTGAACCGATTGGCAAACAATTTCAACATTTCTCCCGACCAGATGGATTCCCTGCTTGCCCTGGCGGGCAAAAAGATGGGCAAGGACCCGGAAAAGCTCCGTGAGCAGATGCAGAGCGGTCAGATGGACGGCATTCTCGGCGGGCTGAGCCCCGCGCAGAGGGCCCAGATCCAGGGATTTATGAATAATCCGGCGGCAGTCCAGCAGTTTCTGGGAAACCCCAAGGTCCAGCAGCTGCTGCGCGGCCTGATGGGCAGACAGTAAAAGGCATTCCGCCGTTCACAGGCCCGCGCGCCGCGCGGGCCTGTGAACGCCACACGCGAAGAGGGGGATTGCATGGATGACCTGAATTCGATGCTCACTTCGATATTGGGCGACCCGGGCAAGATGGAACAGCTCCGCCAGGTTGCCCAGTCGATCGGGCTCTCCCCCGGCGGCGCCCCGGCGGCGTCCGGACAGCCGGACGGCGGAAACGCCGCGCCGGGCGGCTTCGACCCCTCCGCGATCGCTTCCCTCCTGCAGAACCTCCAGGGACCCGGGAACGCGGGGAACGCCCCACCCGCCAGCGGGGGCGCGAGCGGAGCCGGAAACGGCCCCAGCCCCGCCGCGATCGGCCTCCAGGGGGGCGGCGGTACGGGAAGCGGCGCCCCGCCCGCCGGTGGAAATACGGGCGGCGGCTTCGACCCCTCCGCAATCGCGTCCCTCCTGCAAAACCTTCAGGGGGGCGGAAACGCGAACGCCGCGCCTCCCTCGGGCGGCGGATCCGGCGGAGGCTTCGACCCGGCGGCGCTCTCCTCCATCCTTGGCATGCTGGGGGGCGGCGGCCAGAACGCGGGCGGCGCCTCCGGCGGCGGGATGCCCGACCTCGGGTCGATCGGCAAGCTCGCGGGCGTGCTCGGCACCATGAACCAGCCGGATAAAAACATCGATCTCCTGCAGGCGCTCAAGCCGCATTTTTCGCCCGAACGGGCGGGCAAAATCGACGGGGCGGTCCGGCTGATGCGGCTGATGCACGCCTGGCCGGCCGTGCGCGACAGCGGGCTGCTCGGCAGTCTCGGAAATCTCTTTTCAGGCGGTGGTAAACGATGATGCGATGGAACAGCACCAAAACCTATACCGAAGAGGACATGATCCGCATGCAGCAGGAGGCGATCAACCGCGTCCATGAATTCCAGGCGCGCAGCCAGGCCGCCGCGCAGCAGTTCATCGACGTGCCTCCATCGGCCATGCAGCCGGTCGCCGAGGAGCCGGAGCCGATCCTGTTCGACCCGACGCCCGAGGTCTCCTTCTCGCAGGGGCAGGCGATGGGCGGGCCCCCGCAGGTCACGGAGGACGGGGTCATCGAGGCGGAATCGCACGTGGTCCCCCAGCAGCAGGCCCCCCAGCAGCCGACCGACCCGATCAGCGGGCTGATCGACAAGCTCGGCATCGACACCGAAACGCTGCTCATCCTCGGGCTGCTCTTCCTGCTCTACAACGAAAAGGCGGATAACGCCCTGCTCATGGCGCTCGCCTACCTGCTCCTCTAGGCTTCCCGTAATTTTACATAGCTCCAAAAGCCCCTGCACAGCCGCGTCATTCCTTCAGCGCGGCCTTATAGAGCTCTCCTTTCTTATAGCCCGTGCGCCGGGCGGCTTCCTTCGCGGCCTCCGACAGGGACGCCCCCTGCGCGGCCAGCCCGAGCGTCAGCTCCACAGCCTCCCGGAAATCGGGAGGCTCTGTTTTTTTGGGCGGCGCGCCCTCGACGATGAGGACAAACTCCCCGCGCGGCGGGTTTTCGGCATAGTGGGCAGCCGCGGCGGCAAGGGTGGTGCGCCGCACCTCCTCATGCACCTTGGTCAGCTCCCGCGCGAGCGCGATCCGCCGGTCGCCGAACGCCTCAAGCATATCGGCGAGCGTCGAAACGAGCTTGTGGGGCGCCTCGTAGAAGATGAGGGTGCGCGGGTCCTCCCGCACCGCCTCCAGATGCTCCATCCGGCTCGTGCGCTTGACGCTGAGGAAGCCCTCGAAGGAAAACCGCGCCGTCGGAAGCCCTGATACCGCCAGCGCGGAAACCGCCGCGCTCGGCCCCGGCACCACGACCGCCTCCACGCCGTTTTCCGCGCACAGCCGCACAAGGTCCTCTCCCGGGTCGGAGATGCAGGGCATGCCCGCGTCGGTCACGACCGCGCAGTCCTCCCCCGCCAGAATCCGGGCGAGGATCTCCTGCCCCCGCTCGCGGATGTTGTGCTCATAGTAGCTGACGAGCGGCTTTTTGATCTCAAAACGGTTGAGCAGCTTCAGGGTCACCCGCGTGTCCTCCGCCGCGATAAACGAGCAGTTTTGGAGCGTCTCGAGCGCGCGCGGGGAAAAATCCCCCAGGTTGCCGATCGGCGTGCCCACGACATAGAGCTTCCCGCTCATCTTCCGCCCTCCTTTTTGTTCTCATTCTTCCGGTAGATGCGCAGCATCTCGGGGGATAAGCCCCCCTCCCCCTCGACGATGAGGGGCGGGTCCACCCGCAGCCCCAGCTTTCCGCCCCGCCGCCCCTCCAGCAGCAGGAGCCAGGGCGCGCGCTCCGGACGCTGCTGCACCAGCCGCAGCCGCTTGGGCTCGAGCCCCGCCTCCCGCAGGGCGCAGACCACGTCCACCAGCCGCTCGGGACGGTGGCAGAGGCAGAACCGCCCGCCGTACCGCAGCAGGTATCCTGCGGCGGCGGACACGTCCGCGAGGGTGCAGGCCGTTTCATGCCGGGCGATCCGCCCGGCCGGGTCGGCGCTCAGCAGCCCGCCGCCCGGCCCGGTATAGGGCGGGTTGCAGGTCACGAGGTCGAATCCCCCCGCGGGCAGCCGCCCCCGAAGCTCCCGCAGGTCGGCGCGCAGCGGGACGAACCGCCCGGCGGGCAGGTTCCCCTCCGCGAGGGAGCGTTCCATCTGGGCGCAGGCCGCCTCCTGGAGCTCCACCGCGACGGCTTCGCGCGGGGCGGATTCCGGACGGCAAAACCAGAGCGCGGGCACGATGCCGCACCCGCTCCCGAGGTCGGCCGCGCGGTCCCCCGCGCGCGGCGCGGCAAAATCGGAGAGCAGGAACGCGTCGGCCCCGAACTTGTGCGCTGGCGTCACCCACAGGCGGACCCCGCCGCCCAGCTCCTCATAATGTCCCTCCACCGGCATTCCCCTTCCGAAAAGAAAAGCCTTCGCTTTGCGGCGAAGGCTTTTCCTTATGTACGCTACCGTCTCTTATTCGGGCTTGATGGCCTCGACAGGGCAGTCGGCCGCACAGGCGCCGCACTCGATGCAGGACGCGGGGTCGATCTCATACTTGCCGTCGCCTTCGGAAATCGCGCCGACGGGGCAGGTCTCCTTGCAGTTGCCGCACGAAATGCAGTCGCCGCTGATCACATATGCCATGGGGAACACCTCCAAATTGAAAATACTTTTCTTCCGATACCGCTATGCGATATCATAGCCTTATTCTACCACAGACGCGCAAAAATGCAAGTAAAGTTTTTGGGGAAATCGTCAAAAATCCCCTATTTTTCCTCCTGCGCATCCTCCGGCGCGGCCTCCCCGCGTCCGGCCCCCCGGCCCTCCTGCCGGCCCTCGCCGCGGCTCTCCCGGATGGGGCGCACCTCGCTCTTGGGATAGAACTTCGCGGCGGCGGAATCCTTCTCCGGAGCGACCTTCAGCATGCCGGTCAGCAGGTTGACCTCCACCACCGTACCGCGGCCGTCCTTGGTGCGCACCGGCGTGCCCACCTTGGGGGTGGTGCGCAGCAGGTCGTCGTAGGCGGCCTGCTCATATTTGAGGCAGCACATCAGCCGCCCGCAGGTTCCGGAGATCTTGGTCGGGTTGAGGGAGAGGCCCTGTTCCTTCGCCATCTTGATGGAAACCGGCTGGAACTCGCCCAAAAAGGTCGAGCAGCAGAAGGGCCGCCCGCAGATGCCCAGGCCCCCGAGCATCTTGGCCTCGTCGCGCACGCCGATCTGCCGCAGCTCGATGCGGGTGCGGAAGACCGACGCGAGGTCCTTGACCAGCTCGCGGAAATCCACGCGCCCGTCGGCGGTGAAGTAGAAGAGGATTTTATTGTTGTCGAAGGTGAACTCCACGTCGACCAGCTTCATATTGAGCTTGTGCTTGGCGATCTTCTCCTCGCACACCTTGAAGGCCTGTTTCTCCCTCGCGGCGTTGTCGTGCACCTTTTTGAGGTCCTCGGGCGACGCGAGGCGCATCACCTTCTTGAGGGGCTTCTGGAGCTTCTGGTCCTCGATGTGCCGGTTGCCCATCGCGACCTCGCCGCACTCCACCCCGCGCGCCGTCTCGACGATCACCCGTGCGCCCTTCTCCACCTGGAGCTCGCCCGGGTCGAAGTAGTAGACCTTCCCAACGCTTTTGAATCTCACGCCTATGATTTCAGCCATGGTGTTCCTCCAATTGCTCTTAACGTTTCCGTTTATGGGGTTTGAGGGGCTCTCCCGGCGGCGGCCCGTACCGCCGCCTCCGGTAATCCTCCAGCAGCCGACTGCCGGGGAAGATGCTCACCCCGTATTTTCGTCTCGTCAGCTCGTCCCCGAGCATCCAGTCCCGCAGCATCGCGCCCGGCAGGGCGCGCAGCCCGCGGAGCGTTTCGCAGAATTTCTCCCAGCCGCCCGGGAGCTCGGGACCTCTGTCATCGGCCATGCAAACGCCTCCCGTGCGCCCGCTATCCGGCGAGCGCTGCTTTGACCTCCTCGACCATGCAGGCCGAGAGCAGCGGAATGCTCACGTTGCGTCCCGTGCGCAGCAGCGCGCGTTCGACGGCGTCCGCCGCGCCGATCAGCTGCATGACCGTCACCCGGTTCCGAAGCCGCTCGTCCGCCTCCCGGCCGACCGCCGCCTGCGCGAATCCCTCCCGCAGCAGCGAAAGGGTCTGGCCGAGGCCGTCGCGGTCCCTGTCGTACCCGGCGAGCACCCGCAGGCAGGCGTAGCGGTCGCCGTAGATCAGCTCCTCGCGGAGCTTTTTGGCGTCGGCCGACGATTTGGAGGGCTTGGCCGAGCCGAGCAGCCCCAGTGCCCTGCCGATGTTGCCGCCCGCGCCCGCGGCCGCGGCCCGCCGCTCCTGCTCCGTGCGCCCGGGGGCGAGGGTCTCCAGCGCGGCGGCGCACTCCTCCACCGACGGAACCTCCAGCTCGATGCTGATCGCACGGGAGAGGATGGTCGGCAGCATCCGCGAACGGTTCTCGCAGAGCAGCAGGAAGTTTACAAAGCCGGGCGGCTCCTCGATGATCTTTAAAAGCGCGTTCTGCGCCGCGGCGTTCATCGTGTGCGCCCGGTCGATGAGGTAGATCTTCCGCGCGCCCTCGTTGGGCGCGATGTACGCGTCCTGCCGGATTTCCCGCACCGTCTCGACGGGGAATTCCTTCTTGCCCTCCGGCACGGTGTAACAGCGCACGTCGGGGTGGATGCGCTTGTCCGCCTTGACGCAGTGGGCGCACTCCCCGCAGGGCTTTGGATCCCCGGTGCAGAGCAGCGTCTTTGCCGCCTGCCAGGCGGCGGTCTTTTTGCCGCTGCCCTCCGGGCCCTCGATGAGCAGGGTATGGGGAAAACGCCCGCCAGCGGCAAGGTTGGCGAGCGTGGCGTTTGCTTTTCGGTTGTAGAGCAGTTCGGGCATTTACAGCTTCTCGAATCTTTCCACGTTCATTACAAAGATCGTCGCGCCGCCCACCTGGACTTCCACCGGGAAGGAGGTGTACATCCCCACCCCGTAGGAGGCGGAGGAGGGCACCATCTGGGTCCGCTTTTTCGAGTGTTTCCCGATGATCTCGATCGCCTCGTCCACCCGTTCGTCCTCGGTGCCGATGATGAAGGTGGTGTTGCCCGCCATCAGGAATCCGCCCGTGGTAGCCAGCTTGGTCACGGAAAATCTGTTCTTGGTCAGTTCCTTGGATACCTTGGAGCTGTCGTCGTTCGATACGATCGCAAATATCAGCTTCATAAGTCACCCTCCTGATTCCCTTCACAATTTGGACCGGCGCACGTCCTTGTGCAACTTTATTTTACCATAGCGGACGTCAAAATTCCATCTTTTTTTGCGCACCGGCAAAAAGAACCTGTTAAGTCGGGCGCTCCCCTCCTGTTTCCCGCTTTCTTTTCTCTTGTAAAAGAAAGCGGGAAAGAAAATACGCCTGAAGGATCAGGTCTTTCGCGCCTGCGGGCGCGACGCGGGGCGCTGCCCCGCGACCCCGCGGCCTTTGAAAAGGCCGGCGAAACATTATATTTTTCGGCAAGGCGCGAGTGGGCGGCGAAGAAGAGCGCCGCGCCTGAACCAAACGTTTTGAAGGGGTCCGGGGAAACTTTTTCAAAAGTTTCCCCGGGACACAACATTTACTTCCGTAACCCCGTAACTCCTCAGCGTCTCAACGGCGGCGCCGTCGATCCGCTCGCCGGGCATGACGATGGGGACGCCCGGCGGGCAGGGGGAGATCTCCCCGGCGGCGACGCGGCCCGCGGCGGTTCCC
>NZ_CABUCJ010000053.1 GCF_902490045.1 uncultured Anaerotruncus sp. | reverse complement strand
CCCCGAATGCACTTCGGGTACGGTTCCTGAGACTCTCAGGCAGAGGCATTGCGCCCGCGGCGCGGCGGCGGGCGGGTTGCTGTACACTCGTTCATTGATCCTTGTCACGGCGCCGCCGACTTTGGCCGAAGGCCAACCGGAGGCGGCGCGGGGGTCAAGTTCATGGCCGCAGGCCAACCTCTTAAGAAATCCGGCCCCGAAGGGACCGGGTCCGCGTAGCGGACTCAAGCCGGGGTCGCGGGGCGGAGCGCCCGCGAGCGGCCGTCGCGCGTAAGCGCGCTCCGGGCGCAGCCCGGGCAGGCCGCCTAAGCCCCCTGCGGTTTCTTTCCCCTATTTCTTGTCCGTACAAGAAATAGGGTCGCTGTCGGTCGACTACCGACATGCTCCGCCGCTCGATGAGCGGCAAATCTAAAACCGCCACCGGCCGCCGGCGGGGCAAAGCCCACGCCAAGGCCTTGACAAACTATACCTTACGAGTATAATTATACCCGTGAGGAGGCTTTTCAATGACCAATACAGATCATAAGGTAAAATGGATCACCCGCACGGCGCTGTGCACGGCGCTTGTGCTGCTCGCGCAGATCATCGGCAAACTCCTGCCGGCGGGGGCGGTAATCGCCGGCCCGTTCAGTCTCAACCAACTGGTGACCGGCTCGCTGGTCAATCTGGTCCTGATTCTGGCGGCGGCCAGCGTGGGGCTCTGGTCGGGGGTGGCCTGCGGAGTCATCTCGTCGATTCTGGCGGCGCTGCTCGGCATGACACCGGTGCCCTTCATCGTGCCCGCGATCGCGCTGGGAAACGCGGTGATTGCGGTGGCGGCATGGTTCTTTTTCGGAAAATCGGACGGCACGGGCCTGCGGGTGGCGGGCGTGCTGGTCGGCGCGGGGGCGAAATGCGCGGTGCTGTGGCTGACGGTCCCGGCGATTTTGGGGATGCTCCCGAACGTGCCGCCCAAGCAGGTGCAGATGCTCTCGATCATGTTCTCCTGGCCGCAGTTTGTGACCGCTTTGGCCGGCGGGGCGCTGGCGCTCGCGGTCTATCCGTCGCTGCGCCGGGCGACAGGCGGCTGAGGGAATAAATATGCGCCTCTTTCCGGTTGCTTATCCGCTCACATCGAATAAGAACAAAATTCCATGCATATCTTTTCATGAGTTCTCTTTGTAAAAATTGTGAGTTTCTTTGACAATTGGTGCCGAATGGGGTAAGATGAAGGGGAGCCTTGGGAAATTTTGAGGAGGTTATTTCGTGAACAAAAAAACGACTGGCATTGTCGCGTACATCACTTGGATTGGCTGGATCATCGCGTTTTTCGCGGGCGACAAGGAGGGCGCGAAGTTCCACCTGAATCAGGCCCTTGTCATTTTCCTGGCGGGTATCGTCTGCAGCATCGTTGCCCAGATCACCATCGTCGGTGCGATCATCGGCGGAATCGCCAGCATTGTGGTGTTTGTTTTCTGGATCATGGGCCTTGTCGCCGCCTGCAAAGAGGAAGAGAAAGAAGTCCCTCTGCTCGGCAAAATTAAGCTTCTGAAATAAGATTTCTGCGGCGTTTATCCATCATTTCGTCCCAAGGAATCATACGCGCCGCGAGAACGGCGTGAACAAAGCCCGGCGGGTCACCGCCGGGCTTTGATTTTATTTGGCATGTCCGGGTTGTTTGCAGACCGCCTCAGAGGGAATAAAGAGAAAGGCCGTAACGGCGCCACATCCGCGGCGCCGTTACGGCCTTTCTTTTTCGTCATAGAAATTCGTTTGACGGTTCACGCGGCTCAAGTGAGCGCGGCAAGGGCGCTGTACTCGCGCGGGTTTTCCTGGCTGCCTTTTACCAGCGCCAGCGCGATCTGATTGCGCGACTCGACGAGCTGCATATTTAACAGCTCGGAAGCCCGCGCCTCATCCTGGCAGGCCAACGCCTCGAGGATATCGATATGCTGCTGGGCGACGTAGAGCAGGTCGTTGCTGGAGGGCCAGATAATGGAATCCTCGCAGATATCCCAAAACGCGGTCAACAGCTGCTTAAAAAACAGGTTTCCCGTACAGGCGAAGAGGGTGCAGTGGAAATCCCGGTCAAAATTTTCAAACGACTCGCCGGCCTGGGCGCATTTGAGCATCGCGTCGGTATGGTGGCGCAGCTGCAAGAGATCGTCCGGCCGCAGGTTCTGCATGGCGATGGGAAGCGACGAGAGCTCCAGACATTTGCGGATCTCAAAAAAGTCCAGCAGCAGAGACGGCCGGCACTTGATGAACGGGGCCCAGATGTTCTTGATCTGGACGCCCAAATCCGGAAACTGCGCATAGCGGCCGCTGCCCTGCTGCGAAACGATGATGCCGTTGACGGCATAGGCGTTCAGAATTTCGCGCAAAGCGAACCGGTTGATCTGGAAACGCTCCATCAATTCCTGCTCCGTGGGGAGCTTCTTGCGCTCATCGATGCACTCCATAATCAACTCGGCAATCTGGTCGTTTATGAGGTTGTTCGGTCCCGTTGTGTCTGGCATGATGTGATAGATGTTCCTCTCAACAAAAATTTGGGCTGCGGCGAATCAAAAAGCGGACAGGGGTATCTCCCGAAATTAGTATAACCTATTTCCGAAAAAAATCAATAGTTGGCATAGAATAAAATAAATATATCAATCAATTTGAAAGGCGCATATATGGGGGTTCCAATAGATGGAAAATAAGGGTATAGATGCTATTTGCGGCCGTGTCCTATGCCTTCTCCGGGAGCCGGCTCTTTTTGCCCGTGCACAAAAAGCGATTGGACAAATGGCGGCCGGAAGAGGTTGCCGCAAAGGGGAGAGAGTCTGCTTTTCGCCCGAAATCCTTTTAAAAGGGAGATGAAAAACAATGAGGATTGACAAATAAATTATACTTATGATTAGATTGAATGTCAATTAATTTTTTAAATATGGCGTATAAAAGAAATAATATTAAAAAATTTATCAACCGATTTATATTGCCGAAATATTAAAATTGTTATGCAAAATAGACTGTTTACAATTATATTAGTAAAATATCATGGTTAAATTGGATGAAAAGGCAGAACCGGGTTTGGCGAAATGGCTGAAATATCGAATAAATTTGTAAAAAAATCAAAAATTGATTGAACTATTTCAAGTATATAGCTATAATTGTGTTACAAAATACCTGAAATTTGTTTCGGGAAATAATGAAAAGGAGATTGAAAGATGTTTAAGAAGTTTTTGGCGGTAGTGCTTGCCATGACCATGCTGGTTTCTCTCAGCGCATGCGCTACAAACAATCCGGCCCCCCAGACGAGTGAGGCGGCCCCCGCGTCCGAAGCCGATTCCGCGGTCGAACCCGCTGCCGAGCCCGCTGCGGACGGCAATGTCGGCTGGAACGGAAAACCCGTCAAAGCAAAAGAGGATATCGTCATCGGCGTCTCCTGGAAAACACAGCAGGAAGAGCGCTGGGTGAAGGAACTCAATGTTATCAAGCAGGTCTGCGAGGACCAAGGCGTCGAGTTGATCTATCAGGTCGCTGAGAATGACGCGCAGAAACAGGCCGGTCAGATTGAGAACCTGGTTGCGCAGGGAATCGACATCCTGATCGCGCAGTGCAATGAGCCCGGCGCCATCACCAACGCCATGAAGGCCGCTCACGACGAGGGCGTCCTGGTTTGCTATTACGAGCCGGTCATGGGCGACACCTACGCCGACTTCACCGGCGGCAACGACTTCTATGAGATCGGCCAGCTGATCACAAAGGCCATCGGCGACATGAACATCACCGGCAACGTGGGCTATATCTACGGAGACTCCACCGGCGGCACCGGTGTTGTACGGTTCCAGGAAGGCATGCTCGACAGCATGAAAAACTGCGATGTGAACGTGATCGGCGAGCAGTGGACCACCAACTGGGATCCCGCGACGGCCATGGGCTACGCGGAAAACTGGATCGCTGAGTACGGCGACAGCCTGACCGCGATCCTCTGCATGAACGACGGTATGGCGGGCGGCACGATCCAGGCATTGGAAGGCGCCGGACTCGCGGGCAAGGTTCTCGTCTGCGGCCAGGACTGCGACCTGCTGGCCTGCCAGAGGATTGTCCAGGGCACCCAGGTCTCCACGGTTGCGAAGGCCGGAAGCGAATATCCGCAGCTCTTCACGGAAGCCTGCATCCAGTTCTACCTGGGCGAAAAGACGGCCGCCGACTTCGGCACGGATGTGAACAGCGACGGTCAGACCATTCCCTTCATGAGCTATCCGGGCGTCCTGGTCACCAAGGACAACATCGACGAGACGGTTATCGCAGCCGGACTCTTCACGCACGAGGAAGTCTACGGAGAGTAATTCCATGAAATTTAAAAACCTGACAAGGGACCAGTTCATCCTGTCCAACTTCCCCTACATCGACTATTCCCTGGATTATGCGCTGGATTCCCTTCAGCGGCTGGGCGCCGGCAAGCTGGAATTCTATGGCGCGGAGCCCCATTTCTGCATGGACGACGTTACCTATGCGGACATGAAGGTGCTCAAGCGCAAGCTGGACGAGCGCGGCCTGAGCGTGGTCGAGGTCAACCCGGAAAACTGCGCTTACCCGACCAACCTTTCCTCCAAGAACCCCGCCACGCGGCTGCGCACCTTCCGGTATTTTGAAAAGGCCATCCATACGGCCGGCGTCATCGGCGCGCCCTACGTCCTGGTATTCCCGGGCTATGCAAACCTGGATGAGAGCATCGACGACGTGTGGAACATCACCGTCGATTCGATGGGCAGGCTCGCGGAGATTGCAAAGACGGAAGGCGTGACGATCACCTACGAGGCCACCACCAGGGACATCACCGTGATCACCGACCACAAGCGGATCATGAAGCTGATCGGCGACTGCGGCGCGGACAATATGGCGGTCACCATCGACCTGATGTGCCTGGCGCAGACCGGGGAATCGGTGCAGGACGTCTACGACATCTGTGGGGCGGATAAAGTCGTCAACGTCCATTACACGGACGGCGGCCTGCTCCCCTCCGGGGCGTGGGAACACCGGATCCCGGGCGAAGGCGACCTGGATTTGGATTCCATGCTGAAGACGTTCGACGACAACCGCTACAAAGGGTATTTCGGAAACGAAGTCATGTGGACCACGGACCCGGCCATCACAACGCCGGAACTCGTCTGCGGCAAGCTGCAGAAGTGGTGGGACCAGCACTTTTAAACGGCAGCCATGCGCGAAGGATAACTGAACCGCAAGAACTGTGGGGCTCCGCTCTTTTGCGGGTGGAGCCCCACAAATCATCATGAAAGGAAGGGAGGGGCGCACATATATGGAAGATTATGTCCTGCAAATGAATCACATCACAAAACTGTTTCCCGGAGTCAAAGCCCTGGACGACGTTACGTTTGACGTGCGGCGCGGGGAAGTCCATGCACTCGTGGGAGAAAACGGCGCGGGTAAATCAACCCTTATGAAGGTCCTGAGCGGTGAATATACCGATTATTCAGGCGAACTCATCCTGAATGGAGAAAAAGTCAGCTTCAAAGGTATTAAAGAGAGCGAAGCGGCCGGCATTGCTATCATCCACCAGGAGCTCGGCCTGATCCAAACCTTAACTGTATGTGAAAATATTTTTTTGGGAGACGAGGTCTGTCAGAACGGCCTCATCGACTGGGATTTTGAATATGACAGAGCAAAAGAACTGCTCGATGAACTGAAGCTGAAGGTGAACCCCAAGACGAGGGTCGGAAACCTCGGCATCGGGCAGCAGCAGCTTGTGGAGATCGCGAAGGCGCTCAATAAAAACTGTAAAATTCTCATCCTCGACGAGCCGACGGCGCCGCTGCCGGAGGACGATTCCGAAAACCTCCTGGAGTTGGTGCGCGGCCTGCGGGACAAGGGGATGAGCATCATCTTCATCTCCCACAAGCTCGGCGAGGTTCTGAGCATCGCCGACACGGTCACGATCCTCCGCGACGGCCAGACGGTGGAGACCAGGCCGGTGGCGGAGTATTCTCAGGACTCGCTGATCAGCGGCATGGTCGGCCGCGAGCTCAAGACGCTCTTTGAGCCGCGCAGCTGTCCGATCGGGGAGGTGGCCCTGAAGGTGTCCGACTGGTCGGTATACGACGGCATCAACAACAAGTGGATCGTCCGCGATATCAACCTCGAGGTCCGCGAAGGCGAAGTCATCGGCCTGGCGGGAATGATCGGAGCGGGACGCACCGAGCTGGGAATGAGCATCTTCGGCGCGCTCGAAGACGCCATCACCGGAAAGCTGGAATACAAGGGCAGGCAGAGGCCGCGCTTCAAAAATTCCAGCGAGGCGATCAAAGCCGGCGTGTTCTATTCCTCAGAGGACCGGAAACGCTACGGGCTTGTCCTGACGTCGGATATCGCTTACAACGCTTCGCTCTCCAGTCTTGACAAGTACATCAACAGCGGACTTTTCATCAACCGGGATAAAGAGTACGGCAAAGTCAAAGAGATGGTCAAAAAACTGCGGATCAAAACGCCGTCCATCCTGCAGAGAGCCGGGAACCTGTCGGGCGGCAACCAGCAGAAGGTCTGCCTGGCAAAGGCCCTCATGACGGAGCCGAAGGTCCTGATCCTGGACGAGGCGACCAGGGGCATCGACATCGGCGCCAAGACGGAAATTTACCAGCTGATCAACCAGATGGCGGAGCAGGGGATTGCGGTCATCATGATTTCCTCGGAGCTGCCGGAGATTCTCGGCATGAGCGACCGCATCTACGTCATGCGGGAGGGCAGGATCAGCGCGGAATTCGATAATTCGGCGAGAAATATCACTCAGGAAGATGTGGCTTTGGCTGCAACGGGAGGCGTTACGACATGACGAAAACAAAGAAAAAAGTCGACCTGTTTGCCCTGTTTTACCAGAACAGCCTGGTTCTGGAAGCAATCGTTATCTTTGGACTCTTTCAGATCTTTACGGGCGGCATGTTTTTGACTGTCCGCAACCTGTCGAACCTCCTGATGCAGGGCGCGACATGTTCGATCATTGCCATCACCATGTGCCTTGTCATCATCACGGGCAACGCGGACCTGTCCGCAGGCCGCTACCTCGGCATGCTTGCGATGGTCGCGGCGCTGATTCAGGTCAACTACGGTTCGATCCCGTCGATCGTGGTGGTTCTGATCGTCTTTGCGATCGCGATCATCACCGGCCTGTGGCACGGCTTCTGGGTCGGCTACATGAAGCTGCCGGCGTTTATCATTACCCTGGCGACCCAGCTGGTATTCCTTGGAATCAACCAGTATATCAGCGCCGGCCGCATGGTAGGCCCCGTCAAAGGGATCATCGCGGAGATGGGCAACGGCTACATGCCCTCGATCAGCGGAACGCACAACGATACCACGCTGATTTTGGGAGCCCTGATCATTGTCGCCTATGTCGTATTTACGGTGGCGAAAGAAAAGAAGAGCATCAAGCAGGGCCTCAGCGAGAAAAACTGGATGAAAATCGTCCCCAAAATGGTGCTGATCGCGATCCTCGCGGGGGTTGTCACGGTCGTGCTCTACAGCTACAAAGGCTTTGCCTATGCGATGATCATTCTGTTTGTGCTGACCATCATTGTTTCTTATGTCAGCAACAACACCAAATTCGGCAGGTACGTCTATGCGATCGGCGGCAACAAAGACGCCGCGGCCCTTTCCGGCATCAACGTTTCCAAGGAGCTCCTAAAGCTCTATGTCCTCCACGCGGTCGTGGTTGCGACGGCGGCCCTGGTATACGTGGGACGCCTGAGCGCGGCGACCACCGCGGGCGGCAACGGGTATGAGTTCACGGCCATCACCGGCTGCGTGGTCGGAGGCACCGCCATCACGGGCGGACGCGGCACCGTGGCCGGAGCCGTGGCGGGCACGATGATCATGGCCGCGCTCGACAACGGCATGAGCCTGATGAACCTCGACCCGGCGTTCCAGTACATCGTCCGCGGCGGCGTCCTGCTGTTTGCAATCGCCCTTGACGCCTATGCAAGCAACCGGAAGGCCAGGACCGTCCAGGCAGTTTAATCGTACAGGAGAGATATGATATGCAAAAGAGTAAGATTCGGGATATCAGGGTGCATCTTGTATCCAGGCCGATTACGGGCGGCTTTGCGGATGCGACAAGAAAGGTTGAGACCGTCGGCTTCACGGTCGTCCGGATTACGACGGACGACGGGATCGAGGGCTTTGGCGTAACCTACCATGAGGTCGGCGGCGAGGCCACCAAGCTGATGATCGAAAAGAACATCAAGCCCAAGCTGATCGGCAGGGACCCGTTCGAGACGGAAGTCATTTGGAATGAACTCGTGGCGTACCTCCGCGGCGTGGGCCGCAAGGGCCTGATGTTCTGCGCCCTGTCGGCGATCGATATCGCGCTGTGGGACATCAAGGGCAAAATCCTCAACCTGCCCCTCTACAGGATGTTCGGAGGCACGGAGACCAAAATCCCCGTTTACGGGAGCGGCGGCTGGACCTCCTACTCGGACGAAGAGCTTGTGGAAGAGATGGTCAATCTGGTCAAAGTCGACGGCTACTCGAAGATCAAGTTCAAGGTCGGCGTCGAGGGCGGGCACAACACCAACCGCGACCTGGAGCGGGTCCGCAAGGTGCGCGAGGCCGTGGGGCCGGAGATCGGCATCATGCTGGACGCGAACAACTGCTGGGATGCGGCGACGGGCGCGCGGTTCGCCAACCGGGTCAAGGACTACGACATCATGTTCCTCGAGGAGCCGGTATTTGCCGACGACATTCCGGGTCTCGTCAAGTTTAAAAATTCCACGGACCTCCCGCTCGCAACCGGCGAGCAGGAATACACCAAGTACGGGGCGCGGGACCTCCTTGTCAACGGCTGCGCGGACATCGTGCAGCTGGACGGGACCCGCGCGGGCGGTTTCACGGAGATGCTGAAAATCGGTGCGCTCACCCAGGCGTTCAACGTGAAATTCGCCCCGCACGCGATGGAGAACATCCACATCCATCTGGTCAGCGCGTTCGGCAACGCGCCCTTCCTCGAGCGGCTGAAGCTGTTCGAGGGGATCACGGCCGACACCTATCTCGACGCGCCGAAACCGGACCACGGCTTTATGACGATTCCCGACCTTCCGGGGCTCGGCCTGAAGCTCAACATGGACTTTATCAACGAGTACGATGAGAAAAGCTGACGCCCGCCCGCAAATCCGGGCGCGCGCAAAATAGCCGGTTCTCCCGGAAACGAAAAACGCGCCTGTGGCGGCGGCGGGGGATTCCGGTTGGGATCCTGCTTCCCGGTATGGCGGTGACGCTGTCAATGAAATGTTTCGGTGTTTCACTTGGCAGCGTCATCTCTCTTCCGGGGGTCAGTGGTAGGGGTTGTTCAGAGCAATCCGGAAAAGCCCGTTCTGGTAATACTGGTTATAGTTGGATACATACAGCAGCTCGGGCAGGTGCTGCTCGGGGATGAAGCGCCTGCACCGGTCGAGGATCGGCCCGCACATGTCCGCGCTGAGGTTTTCGCCGGTGAGGACGCAGGTCTCGGGATTCAGGATGGCGCAGTAGGAGCTGACAACCTGCGCGGTGCTCTTGACGATGGATTCCGGCCCCTGGTTCACAAGGTCGTAAATGTTGCCGTCCTGGTAGGGCAGGAACACCACCTCCCCCGCGAAATTGCTCTTGCCGAGATAGATCTTTCCGTCGATGATGATTCCGGAGCCGGGGCCGCTGCCCTCAAAGAAGGAGACGACCACGAGCGCCGCGGGGGCGTGGCCCTGCTCCCGCCTGGCGTCGTAAAGGCCGTAGGCGATGGCGTTCATGTTGTTTTCCATGAGGAATTCGCAGGGAAACCGCTCGCTGAGCCTGCCGGCCAGGTCGCAGCCGTTCAGGGCCGTCATGGTGCAGGAATGGATGTGGTTGTTGTCGTAGTAGCCGGGAATGCCGATGCTGACCTTCCGGATGCCGGGGTCCTTTTCGAGCAGGGAGCCGACCAGCTCCTCAAAGCTCTCGTAGGTCACGTCCTCCAGCCACACCTGGTTCTGCTCGATCGAGCTGCCGAGCAGGTCGAACACCGAATAGAAGAGGTAGCGCTGGCTCCCGGCGGACGAGGGGAAGACGCAGCAGATGTGGGCGTAATCCCGGTTGTACGCGTATTTGGCGGCGGGACGGCCGATCGTTGAGGAGACGTTCCCGATGGCCACGATCTCCCCGGCCTTGCAGAGCGTGTTGAGGATGCTGTTCGTGGTGGCGATGCTGAGCCCGGTGGCCTGGGCGATGGAGTGCTTTGTGAACTCCACCGAGCTGTGGATGACGTCACGAACCAGAGCGATGTTGTGCTCCTTCACCTGATTGACGGTACTGATTTTACTCATATCATTCACCCTCGCGATTATTCTAAACATTATTATAAGCTAAAATAAGAAGTATTGCAAGAGAAACCCACGGAGAAAGCAAACGGTTTGGCCGTTTCGTCATAAGTTCCCGGAAGACACAGGAGGTAAAGAAATGAAAGCAGTTGCAAAGACAGCCTACGGACCGTTCCATCTGGAGTACACGGACGTCCCCAATCCCGTGTGCGGCGACAACGATATCGTCCTCAGGGTGAAGGCGGCCGGAATCTGCGGCTCGGATATGCCGCTTTTGTACGGCCCGGACGAGGCGAAATACGAAACCTACACCTACCCGATGGTCATCGGGCATGAATTTGCGGGCGAGGTCTGTGAGGTGGGCAGGAACGTCACCGACTGGAAGGTCGGCGACCGCGTGGTGTCGGACAACACCGGCTATGTGTGCGGCCACTGCCCGGCCTGCGAGACGGGAAATTTCCTTCTCTGCCCCGAGCGCAAGGGCATCGGCGGCGACATGGACGGCGGCATGGCCGAGTATGTGCGGATTCCGGGCGTCGTGCTGCAGAGGGACCCCGCCAGCATCCGCCGGATTCCGGACAGCATGCCGTTTGAGCACGCGGCGGTCATGGACCCCATCTGCAACGCGTACAAGGCCATTGTGCAGGAGGCGAAGGTCCTTCCGGGCGACAACGTGGTGATCTACGGCAACGGCCCGCTGGGACTGTTCAGCGTGCTGATCGCCCGGCTGATCAACGCCGGAAGAATCATCGTAATCGGCACCAGAAGGAGCGCGCCCACGAGGAATCCGATCTGTGAGGAACTGGGCGCCACCGATATCCTGATGGCGGACGATCCGGACGTCGCCGGAAGGGTGAAGGAAATCTGCGGGGAGGACGGGGTCGCGGCCGTGATCAACTGCGCGTCGCGGTCCGCCAACATCCTGCCGGAGGCGGTGCGGATGCTCCGCCCGGGCGGCGCGTTCGTCATGGTGGGCTACACCCGGACGGCGGTTTCCTATGAGGAGGATCCCGCGGACCTGATGGGACATAAAGGCGTCACCTTCATCGGGCACATGGGATACGACCACACCTCCTGGCGGAACACGCTGGCCCTCTACCGGGAAGGGCGGGTCAACATGGATCCGATCGTGACGCACAGGCTGCCGCTCTCCAAATGGAGGGAAGGCTTTGAGATGTTCACCAGCCGGGAGGCGGCAAAGGTCGTCCTGGTTCCTGAGCTTGACAAATAAAAGGGAACGGAATATGAAACAGTTTGAAGGGATCTACCCGGCGATCATCACCCCGATCGACGGGAATGAGGAGATCAATGAAAAGGCCCTCGAACAGGTGATTGAAAAGACCATCGGGCAGGGGGTGTCGGGGTTTTACGTCAGCGGCAGCACCGGCGAATCCTTCCTTTTGCGGGATGAGCAGCGGGTACAGCTGATCAGAGCCGTCTGCACGATCGTGGACGGAAGGTGCGACGTCATTGCGAACATCGGCGCCTTCTCGACCAGGGCCAGCATCAAAATGGCGGAGGCGGCGGCCTCGTGCGGCGCCGCAGCGATTTCCGCGGTTCCGCCCTTTTACTTCTCCTATTCCAAGCGGGAGATCGTGCAGTACTATTTTGACATCGCGGAGGCCTCCGGCATGCCGGTGATCCTCTACAACATCCCCAAGATGAGCGGCGTCTCCTTCGGGACGGAGGAACTGATCGAACTGCTCGCGCACGACGGGATCGCCGGCATCAAGCAGACGACCATGGACCTCATGCAGACGGAGGCGCTGGTGCGGACCTGCCGGGACAAGGCCGTGTTCAACGGGCATGACGAAATCCTGCTTCCGGCGCTTTCCGTCGGCGTCAGGGCTTCGATCGGCAGCACCTTCTCGATTATGGCCGACGTTTTCGTCCAGCTCAAGAAGGCGTTTGACGCGGGGGACATGGAGCGGGCGAGATATCTTCAGGGCAAGGGCAACGGGATGATCAAGACACTGCTCGAAATCGGGATTTTCCCCGCCATCAAGGGCGTGCTCAAGCTCCAGGGGATCGACTGCGGCAACTGCATCAAGCCGTTCCAGCCGCTGGGACCCGAAGACTACCAAAAGCTCGAAAAGGCGCTCGTGGATTTGTACGACGGAGGGCTCGCCTGATCTCAAGGCCCCTTTGGGGCACCGGCCGGCGCCCCAAATGATGAATTTGTATCGAAAGGAGCCAAAAAATGATTGAACGACGGTTGGGGAAAACGGGGCTGGACGTCTCCGTGCTCGGGCTGGGATGCTATCAGTTTACGGAAGAATTCCATGTGGCGCAGGACGCGGCGTATGAAATTCTGGACTACGCCATGGACAACGGGATCACCTATTATGACACCGCCGAAATGTACGGCTGGGGAGAGAGCGAGGAGCTGCTCGGCAGGGCGCTGGCGCGCCACCGGGACAACCCCCGGCTGCACTGCTCGACGAAGATGGGCTATTTTGAAAAGTCGGTCAGGGAGGAGTACGCCAACACGGTGCGGCAGACCTGCGCGGAGGCGTTCGTGGACCCGGCAAAAATGATGCGGGCGCTCAAGCACAGCATGTGGCTTTTGCAGAGGGACGTCATCGACATCTTCAATATCCATGAGCCCGACTGGCCGCAGTGGCGGATCGACTATGAAACGGCGTCCGGCGCGGCGATCGAGTTTCTGCTCGAGGCGAAGAAGGAGGGCCTGGTCAGGAGCATCGGCTTCGGCGGGTGGGATTACCACGGTCTCGCCCTGCTCGTGAAGTCGGGCAAGTTCGATTTTGTGCTCCCGGCTGGTGGGATGAGCCTCCTTTCAAAGCCCATCTACGACGAGCTCATCCCGGCGTGCGGGGAGCACGGCGTGGGCGTCGCGCTCGGGGGCGGCTTCGGACAGAACACGCCGTTTCTGATCGTCAAGGACCGGAGATGGCTGGAGCTTCTAAAGCCGGTCGAGGATGAGCGGGTCCAAAACGTCGTGAAAAAGCTGGAGCGGATCTACCGGCTTTCCGATGAGACGGGCATGTCCCTGCCCGAGCTGACGATCCGGTATATCATAAACCACGGGGAGATCGCCACGCACGTCGCGGGCGCGCGGGAGCTCGCCCACGTCCGGCAGAACATTGAATCGGCCGAAAAGGGGCCGCTGCCCAAGGATATTTTTTGCGAGCTCGAGGAGATTCAGGAGATCGGGGAGTGCCTCCCCATCTGGGACCTCAGGGACCTTTCGCGCGAGCTTGCCAAAAAACTGGACCACTGCACAGGAGGGAAAATCTGATGCTGCTTTACGCGGACTGCGCCAATATTGAGCTGCTCAAGAAAATGGATGAACTGGGGGTCCTCAGCGGGATCACGACGAATCCCGCCATCCTCGCCAAAGAGACCGCGCCGCCGGCCGAGATAATCGCGAACATCTGCCGGGCGTTCCCCGGCTACCCCGTATTCGCACAGGCCAACGCGATGACCTGCGACGGAATGGTGGAGATGGCCGTATCCTACGCGGCCGTCAGCCCGAAGGTGGTCGTAAAGATTCCGGCCTGCGTGGAGGGGTTCCGGGCGCTGCACAGAATCCGCGCGGAAAAGCTCTTTGACAACGAGATCTGCATCACCACCGTGACGACCGCGGCCCAGGCGCTCCTGGCGTGCGCGGCGGGCGCCGACTACGTCGCCCCCTACGTCGGGGACATCGGGCAGATCGGCTACAGCGGGATGGATACCCTCGATGCGATCGTGGCGGTTGTGGCGGGCACCCGCACGAAGGTCCTCGCCGCAGCGACGGAACGCGCACAGGATATGGCGGCCGCGGCCGCGCTGGGCGTGGATATCGCGACGATCACGCCGGACGCGGCCTTTGCCGCGCTGGAAAAACCGTATCCGATCACCGAGTGGTATTTGAAGCTGTTCACCGAAGCGGCGAAAGGATGAAGGGCGCGCTATGGGAAGATTTCAATACGGCGTGTGCGAGTGGTCCCTGAAAGCGCGGGGCGGAGAGCTCTGCAGGATCGCCGCGGAACAAAAGCTCGATTGCTTACAGCTCGGCGTCGGCGAGGAGGTGCTGGAAGGAAAGGGCCTCGGCAGCCGGGAGGTGGTCGAAGCGTACCTGCGGGGGAGCGCGGAATATGGGGTGGAGATCTGCTCCCTGTCCCCCCAGTTTGTGGACCAGTACAGCTTTACGATGCCGCAGGGCGCCCAAGAGGAGCAGATCGCGGTCGAGCTGGTCGACCGGACGATCGACCTCTGCGGGACGTTCGGCTGCAAGTCGTTTTTGCTGCCCGTGCTGGGGAAAAACGGCATCTGCGACGGGCCGTCCTTCCACCGGGCGGCGGCGTACATCAAACGGTTCAGCGAAAAAGCCGCGGAGAGGGGCATTGAGACCTGCCTGGAAATCAACCAGAGCGTGGAACGGGTCCACAACCTTCTGGACGCGGTGGATAACCCGGCGGTCAGGATTTTTTTCGATTCCCAGAACCTGTATGCGTACGACGGGACGTCGATGGCGAGGTATTTTACCGAGCTGGCGGGCCTGATCGGCGGCGTCCACCTGAAGGACGGCGTCGGCCCCATGCTCTCGGGCTCGCTGCTGGGGGAGGGGACCTCCGGATTCTTCCGGACGGCGCGGGCGATCCTCGACAGCGATTATGAGGGGTGCCTGATTCTGGAAAGCGTCTATGACAAGGCGTCCGTATGCGGCCGGGGCTCCCCGGAGGAGCTGCTCGCGAAGGACGCGGCCCTGCTGCGCAGCGTCTTCGGCTGAGCCGGCCGGCGGCTTCCCCGCGATGGAACAGCGCGGGAAAGGGAGGATGGATATGAAAAAATTAAGAATTGGGATCATCGGTTGCGGCTCGATTGCGCGGGTGAAGCACGTGAGGGCGCTGTTACAGTTTCCGGACCGCTGCGAGATCACCGCGCTGGCGGATATGCGGCCGGAGTCGGCGTACAGCCTCCGGCAGGACCTGCTGCCCGGCGCAAAGGTCTACGAGGACTACGGGGACCTCCTGAACGATCCCTCGGTGGACGCGGTCCACATCTGCACGCCCAACCGTTCCCACTGCGAGATCGCGGTCAGGGCCCTCAACGCGGGCAAGCACGTCATGTGCGAAAAGCCGATGGCCGAAAGCTACGCGGACGCGTGCAGGATGGTGGAGGCCGCGAAGAAAAACCACAGAAAGCTCACCGTCGGATACCAGAACCGGTTCCGGGACGACTCGCAGGCGATCCACGCGGCCGCGCTCGCGGGCGACCTGGGAGAGATCTACTATGCGAAGGCGCACGCCACGCGCAGGAAAAAGGTCCCCACCTGGGGCCGCTTCCTCTCCATGGAGGCACAGGGCGGCGGGCCGCTGATCGATATCGGCACCCATGCCATCGACTTGGCCCTGTGGTTCATGGACAACTATGAGATCGCCTCGGTCACGGCCGCGGCGTTCAAGGGCCTGGCCAACGATCCGGCCGGGAATGTGTGGGGGCCGTGGGACCCCGCTGAATTCGAGGTGGAGGACTCGGCGTTCGGTTTTATCCGCATGAAAAACGGCGCGCTCCTCAGCGTGGAGGCGTCCTGGGCGCTCAACATTCCCGACGCGCGGGAGGCGTGCGTGACGGTGTGCGGGACGAAGGGCGGGGCGCAGCAGCTGCAGGGCGATTACGGCCCGGGCTCCTACCAGTGGAAGCTGGTGAAGGCGGAATATGACCGGCTCGTTACGGTCACGCCCGACGGCCCGGAAAAGTTCATCCGGATGGATGAAAAAGCCGACGAGGTGCTCACCCTTGCCCCGGTCAGGGAGATGGACAGCTGGCTTACCGACCTGGAGGGCGGCAGGCCCCACGCGGTCCGCGCCGAGCAGGCCGCCGCCGTGGTCAGGGTAATCGAAGCGATGTACGAATCGGCAAGGCGGGGCGGCACGATCCGCCTCGACTGACGGATGCGGAGGAAGCGGGACCCCGCCCCA
>NZ_CABUCJ010000052.1 GCF_902490045.1 uncultured Anaerotruncus sp. | reverse complement strand
TGAACGAGTGCGCCGACGCGAGCCGCGCGGCCTGCTCGACCTCCCCGTCGGTGGCGTCGGGGCGTCCGTAGCGGATGTTGTCCCGCACGGTTCCGGTGAAGAGGTGGGTGTCCTGGAGCACCATGGCGAGCGAGCGGCGCAGACTGTCCTTTTTGATTTCGCGGATGTCGATGCCGTCGATCGTGATGCGGCCCTCCGCAATGTCGTAGAAGCGGGTGAGCAGGTTGGTGACGGTCGTTTTGCCCGCGCCGGTCGAACCGACGAAGGCGATCTTCTGTCCCGGCTTCGCGTAGAGGGAGATGTGGCGGAGCACCGTCTTTTCGGGGACGTAGCCGAAGGTCACGTCCTCGAACCGGACGTCCCCGCGCACGGGGACGCGCTCGGCGGGGGAACCGTCGCTGTGATAGCGCTGCCAGTAGAAGGCGCGTCCGTCGCGGACAAGGTCGGCGGCGTTCGCGGGGTCGGCTTCCTCGACCGGCTCGCGCATGACCTCGTAGATGCGTTCCGCGCCCGCGATGGCGGTGATAACCGCGTTGTACTGGCTGGACGCCTCGTTGATCGGGCGGCTGAACTGGCGGGTGAGCTGGAGGAAGACGACCAGCCCGCCGACGCTGATGAAGCCGAAGATCGAGAGGATGCCGCCGATGGCCGCGACAAGCGCGTAATTGACGGTGGAGATGTTCATCATGACGGGCATCATGAGGCCGGAATAGCTCTGGGCGGTGGTGGCGGCCTCCCGGAGCTCGCCGTTGAGCTTGTCGAACTCCTCGAGCGCGTCCTGCTCGTGGCAGAAGACCTTGACGACCTTCTGGCCGGTGATGATCTCCTCGACGTAGCCGTTGACGCGGCCGAGGTTGGCCTGCTGGGCGATGAAGTATTTGCTGCTCACCTTCATGAGCCTGCCCGCCACGAAAAACATCAGCGGGGTCATGAGGAGGGTCAGGATGGTGAGCGGGATGCTCTTGGAGAGCATGAGGGCAAGGATACCCGCGAGCGTGATGACGCTCGAAAAGAGGGAGGTCAGCGAGTTGGCGAGCGCGTCATTGAGGGTGTCCACGTCGTTGGAAAAGCGGCTCATCATCTCGCCGTGGGTGTGGGTGTCATAGTAGCGGACCGAGAGGTCCTGCAGGTGGTCGAAGAGCTCCCGCCGCAGGTCGTTGATCGAGCGCTGGGTGACGGTGAGCATCAGGCGGGTCTGCAGGTAGCTCGCGCAGACCGCCACGAGGTAGATACACAGCAGGGTGACGATCCCCTTGAAGAGGCCGGCGAACCGCGCCGCGACAGGGATGGCCGCGATGGGCTCGAGGAAGTTGTCGATGATCGGCTGGAGCATGGCGGTGCCCGCCAGCGAAGCGCCGATGTTGAGCAGCACCATGACCGCCGCGAGGAAGAGCGCCGATTTGCGGCGGCGCAGATATCCCCACACAAATTTGACCGCCGCGCCGAAATCCTTCGGCTTCTGCTGGACGACGACTTTACGATGAGGCATTACGCATCCGCCTCCTTTTCCTGCTGGGAGTAATAGATCTCCCGGTATTCCTCGCTTCGGGCGAGCAGCTCGTCGTGGGTGCCGGCGTCCGCGATCTCGCCATCCGAGAGGATGATGATCTGGTCCGCGTCCTTCACCGACGAGATGCGCTGGGCGATGATGAACTTGGTGGTGCCGCTCAGCTCGGCGTTGAAGGCGTCGCGGATGCGGCGCTCGGTGGCGGTGTCGACGGCGCTGGTCGAGTCGTCGAGGATAAGGATGGGCGGCTTTTTGAGCCGCGCGCGATGCACAGACGCTGCTTCTGCCAGCCTGAGACGTTGACGCCTCCCTGTTCGATCCAGGTGTCGTACCCGTTCGGAAAACTCATGATAAAGTCGTGGGCCTGGGCGGCCTTTGCCGCCGCCTCGACCTCCCCGTCGTCCGCGTGCTCGTTGCCCCATTTGAGGTTGTCGCGGATCGAGCCCGAGAAGAGGGTGTTCTTCTGGAGCACCATGCCGACCTGGCTGCGCAGGGACTCGACGGTGTATTCCCGCACGTCGCGCCCGTCGATCAGGACGCGGCCGTCGGTGGCGTCGTAGAGGCGGGGGATGAGCTGTACGAGGGAGCTCTTGCCCGCGCCGGTGCCGCCGATGACGGCGACCGTCTGCCCGGCCTTCACCGAGAGGCTGACGTCCCGCAGGACGTTTTCCCCGTTGGCGGGGTCGTACTTGAAGGAGACGTGCTCGAAGGTGACGTCGCCGCGGATCGGGCGTTCGGAAGCGCCCTGCTCGTCGGCGAGGTCGACCTCGGTGTTCAGCACCTCCATGACGCGCTTGTAGGAGGCGGAGGCGCGGGAGAAGAGCACGAACATCATCGAGAGCATCATGAGGGACATGAGGATCTGGAAGATGTAGTTGATGAAGGCGACCATCTCGGCGGCCTGGAGCTCCCCGCGGATGACCTGCCCGCCGCCGAACCAGATGACCGCGACGGTGGCGAGGTTCATGACGAGCATCATGACCGGCATGTTGAAGATGACGACGTTCATCGCGCGCAGAGAGGCGCCGGTGAGGGCGTCGTTGGCGGATTTGAACTTATGCTTCTCATAGTCCTGCTGCACGAACGACTTGACGACGCGCACGTTGGTCAGGTTCTCCCGGACGCTGCCGTTGAGGGCGTCCATGCGCGCCTGCATCTGGTTGAAGAGGGGGAGCGCCTTGCGGATGATGAAGGCGAGCGCGAGCAGCAGGGTGGGGATGATGACGACGAGGATGACCGCCAGCCGGGCGTTCATCCGCAGCGCCATGACCAGCGCGAAAATGAACATGAGCGGCGCGCGGATCATGAGGCGCAGGCTCATGATGCCCGCGTTCTGAAGGAGCGTCACGTCGTTGGTGAGGCGGGTGGCGAGGGAGGCGGTGGAGAAGTCGTCGATGTTCTTGAAGGAGAAGGTCTGCACCTTCTCGAAGAGACCGCGGCGCAGCCCGGCGGCAAAGCCGACGCCCGCCCTGGCGGAGTGGCGCGCGTTGCCGAAGCCCGCCACGATCGCGAGCAGGGCGAAGAGGATCATCAGCGCGCCGATGCCGAGAATGAAGGGGATGTTGCCCGTCTGGATGCCCCGGCCGACGATGTCGGACATGAGCGTGGGCTGGACGACCTCGCAGACGACGTCAAGCAGCATGAACGCGACGGCGATCATGACCGACCTTTTGTAGGGCGCGAGGTAAGAGATCAGTTTGCGCAAGTGGGTTCCTCCTGTCCGTAGAGCTCCTGTTTGAGCCTGATCAAATTTTGCTGCATCCGCTTGTAAAAATGCACGATCCGGGAAAATTCCTCGGGGGTGAAATCCCGGTACATCCGCTCGTTGACGGTGCGGATGGCGTGGTCCGCCCATTGGGCGGCCTCGCGCCCCTCGTCGGTGAGCTCGATGCGGTTGGAACGCAGGTCGCCCGGATCGGGCACCCGCTTGACAAATCCGGATTTTTCCATCCGTTTGAGGGAGACGGCGATGGTGGCGGGGCTGATGTGCAGCGCCTTGGCCAGGTCGGCCTGGTTGCACGCGCCCATCCTGCCGAGCGTAAAGAGCAGCGGCGGCTGCCCGGGATAGACGCCCCGGTCGCACATCATCCGGTTCATGCACTGTTTGTGCAGGGAGACGAGCTCCCAGTCGATGTGGATAACCTGATCGATTTCATCCATTTGGAATCTGCTCCTGTCATGCTGAACACAGCAAAAAAATAGTTAGACAGCTAATGATTAGCCGTCTAACTAATTCTATGCAGACTCCGTGGGAAAGTCAATAGATTTTGCCAGAGTTAACAATTTGTTCAGGATTCGTCTGGGCAATCTACCCAAATGCTCCCCGCTCAGTTCTCGATGAGGGTGGGTGAATACGCGCCTTCCGCCGGGTTCGGCGCGTCCGCGGCGGGCTGCGGCGCGGACCCGTCCATCTCGCCAGAGGAAAAGGCGGGGGCCTCTACCGATTCCCCGTTCAGGCGGACTTCAAAGTGCAGGCAGGGGCCGGCGGCGTTTCCCGTCGAACCGGCTTCGGCGATCTTCTGCCCGGCCTTGACGGAATCGCCCTCCCCGGCTAGCAACGCGCTGCAATGGGCGTAGAGGGTCTGGATGCCCGCCCCGTGGTCAATGACGACCCGGTAGCCGTACGTGCCGCTCCAGCCGGCTTCGGAAACGGTCCCGTCCGCAGCAGCGAAGACGGCCTCGCCGGGTTCCGCCCGGTAGTCGACGCCCAGGTGGCCGGTTTCCACGTCATAGGGCGCGGAAACCGCCAGCCCGGCGAGCGGCGGCGTGAGCGGCGGTGCGATAAAGATCGCCGTGGGGCCGTCGGCGCCGCCGATGGCGGCGGGCGTTGAGGCGGGTTCGTCCGTGTCCCACGAGAGATTCCCGGCGGTGAGCTCCGCATCCGCGCCGTTCAGCAGCGCGAACGTCACATCATAGGAGAGCAGCTCCCCGCCGATCGGCGCGGTATAGGTTTTGCCGGGCTCCCAGGTGTTTTCAGCGGATTCCGCCTCAAACCAGTGGACGCTCATGCCGCCTCCCGCCGCGGCGCGCCCCGCCGCGTGGATCATCCAGTTCCAGCCGTCGGGCAGCTCATGCGGGATGGAGATGCGCAGTTCATCCGCTTGAAAGTCGAACTGGACGCCCGCCTTGAGTTCGGCTGCCAGCCGCTCGGGGGAGGGCGCCAGCAGCCGGGAGCTTTGGGAGGGGGAAGCGGCCTCGATGGGCGAAGTCAGGAAGGTGGAGACCGATATCCCCACGAATCCGAGCAGCGCGGCGGAGCAGACGGCCGCCGCGAGCAGGATTCTGGTCGATTTTTTGCAGTTCATCATGAGGGTGAGCCTCCTTTTGACGTCCTCTTTTTTCAGGCTGAAGGGGGTGGAGAGGGGCGGCGCGGCCTGCGCGGTCCCCATCGCGCCGAGGATCGCCCGGCCGTAGCCGCGGCGCTCGTCCGCGTCCATCGACCGCGCGAGGCGTTCGTCGCAGGCGGGTTCACAGAGCGCGTTGATCCGGCGCAGGGCGAGCCATGCGAACGGGTTGAACCAGTGGATGACGCAGGCCGCCAGCCCCGCGAGCTTATAGAAGAGGTCCCCGCTTTTCAGGTGGGTGAGCTCATGCAGCAGGATGAAGCGCAGCGCGTCCGGGTCGGCGGGCGCGTCGGGGAGCAGGACGCGAGGCCGCAGCAGCCCCACGAGCATCGGCGTGCCGACGAGAGGACACCGTTCCAGCCGGACGGCGCGGCGGATGCGCAGCTCTTCCCGGCAGGCGGCGAAGAGGGCAAGCGTCTCCCGGTTCGCGACGGGACGGCTCGTCCGCCGCAGGGCGCGGTGGAACCGGAGGGCCGCCCACGCGCGCTGCAAAAGCAGCGCGGCCGCGCCGCACGCCCACGCGAGGGCGGCCAGCTCCCGCCAGGAAAGCGGCGCGGATGCCGCCGCGGTTCCCGCGGCGGCCGTGGGCGGCCCCGCCGCGAAGCGCACCGCAGCTGCGGCGGGGGAGATCGCCTCCGAAACGCCGGAGAGGGCGTTTACGGGGAGGGGCAGCGTGACGGGCAGGAAGAAGAACACGAGCGCGATCAGCCAAACGTAGTAGCGCCACCGGGAGCCGAACTTCCGGCGGGTGAGGAAGGAGAAGGCCGGGATGAGCGCCGAAACCGCCGCGCCGGTCAGCGAGAGGGGGAGGAAGCGGGAAAAAAAGAGGGCCGTCATTTCGTCCCCTCCCCGTCGAGCCAGCGGCGCAGCTCCCTGATCTCCTCGTCGGAGAGGGAGCCGGGGCTGCCGAGCGCGGCAAAGAAGCTCTGCATGCTGCCGCCGTGCACCTCCCGCAGGAAGTCGCGCGTTTCCCCGGCGCGGTAGGCGGCTTCGCTCACCGCCGCGCGGTAGAGGTTCTGCCCGCCGTGTTTTTGGCAGGTGAGCATCCCCTTGTCGACGAGGCGGGTCAGGAAGGTGGAGACGGTCTGGATTTTCCAGCCGCGGCGTTCGGAAAATGCCTCCACCAGTCCGCCCGCCGTTACGGGAGCGTTTCGCGCCCAAATCTCCTGCATGACCATGAATTCGGAATCGGATAGCCTGTTCATGCGATCACCCCCGGTTGGTTTACTACGACTTGTAGTAACCAGATCATACTACAAGCTGTAGTAGATGTCAAGCCGGTACTGGAAATTTCCGGCGGGATATGCTACAATCAACAGGAATCCTAATCCTGATACGGAAAGTAGGAACGTCCATGCCGCTTGATCCGGCCCGGCCGCTGCTTTTTGACGGCGCGTTCGGCACCTATTATTTTTCCCTGACGGGGGACGAGTCCCCCTGTGAGCTTGCCAACCTTACCGCGCCCGGCACCGTCCTGCGCATCCACCGGGAGTATCTCGCGGCGGGCGCGCGCGCGGTCAAGACGAATACCTTCGCCGCCAGCCCCGCCTGTCTTCCCGACCCGGAACAGCTTGCCCGGGTGATCGAGGCGGGCTGGTCGCTCGCTCAACGGGCGGCGGCGGAAACCGGCGCGCGCGTGTTCGCGGACATCGGCGGCAACGACGCGGAAACCGCCTCAGGGGACTATCTGGCGGTCACGGAACGGTTTCTGGAGCTCGGCGCGCGGGATTTCCTCTTTGAGACGCTCGCCTCCTTCGACGAGGTCCTGCCCGCGCTTGGACGGATCCGGGAGCGGGTCCCCGACGCTGCGGTGCTCGTCTCCTTCGCGGTGTCGCAGGACGGCTATTCGCGCCGCGGGCACTACTGCCGCATCCTGCTGGAAGCTGCGGAAAACTGCCCGCTGGTCGACGCCGCGGGTTTTAACTGCGCCTGCGGTCCGAGCCACATGGCGAATCTCCTGCACAACCTCGGTCCGCGCCCCAAGCCGCTGATTGCGATGCCGAATTCCGGCTACCCCTCGTCGATCAACGGGCGCGTTCTGTTTGAGGACAACGCGGAATACTTCGCGCAGAAGCTGGCCGCGCTCTACGAGGCGGGCGCGGAGATCCTGGGCGGCTGCTGCGGCACGACGCCGCGGCACATCGCGCGTACCGCGGAGGCGCTGGCCGCCGCGTCCCGTCCCGCGGGGACGGGACGGACGGGGCCCTCGGTCCCCGTCCCGGGCGCTCCCGCGCCCGGCGGCGGCCGCCCCGGAGCGCGCCGCAAGACGATCGCGGTGGAACTAGATCCGCCCTTCGACTACGACTGCTCCTTCATCCTCTCGGCCTCGGCCGCGCTCAAGCGCAGCGGCGTGGACCTCATCACGGTGACCGATTCGCCCCTTTCGCGCACGCGGGCGGACAGCCTGATGACGGCGGCCAAGATCAGGCGGGAGGCGGGGATTGAAGTACTGCCGCACATCTCCTGCCGCGACAAGAATCACATCGCCCTGCGCGCGGGGCTGCTGGGCGCGGCGTTCGAGGGGATCTCGCACGTGCTCGTGGTGACGGGCGACCCGCCGACGCAGACCGAGTCGCGCGGCAGGGACGGGGTGTTCCACCTGAGCTCCTTCGACCTCATCTCCTATATCCACAGCATGAATTCCGAGGTGTTTTCAAAAGCGCCCTTCGTGGTCGGCGGGGCGCTCAACGTCAACGCGGTCAATTTCCCGCAGGAACTCAGCCGCGCGAAGAAAAAGCTGTCTCTTGGCGCGTCGGCGCTCTTTACCCAGCCGATCTTCAGCGACGCGGCGGTGGAGAACTTTTTAACCGCGCGCCGGGAGCTCGACTGCCGGCTTTTCGCGGGAATCCTGCCGGTCGCGGGATATAAAAACGCCCTCTTCCTAATCAACGAGGTGTCGGGCATCGAGATTCCGCCCCGGGTGGTGGAGTCGCTCCGGGGCAAGACGCCGGAGGAGGCCGCGAAAATTTCCATCGCCTACAGCGCGGGGATCGCCCGGCGGGTATACGGCGCGGCGGACGGGTTTTACATCATGACCCCGCTGCGCAAAATCGCGATCGTGCAGGGGCTGATCGAAGAAATCAGGAGGGAAGAAAGATGATCTTAATTGGAGAGAAGCTCAACAGCTCGATCCCCAAAACGATGGAGGCGTTTTCGGCGCACGACGAGGCGGCGGTGATCGGCCTGATTCAGGCGCAGGCGGACGCGGGCGCGGAATACCTCGACGTCAACACGGCGATCTGCGGCGGGGAGGAGCTCGCGGCGATGCTCTGGGTGATCTCGCTGATCCGGGAGCACTCCTCCTGCGGCATCATGATCGACACGGCGGACCCGGCGGTGATGGGCCAGGCGGTGCAGGCCGCGGCGGGGACGCCGCTCATCCTCAATTCGGCGACGCTGACCGACCGGTTCGACGAGGTGACGGCGCTCGCCCATTCGAGCGGCGCGGCGGTGGTGGGACTGCCGATCGACGGCGAGATGCCCCATACC
This sequence comes from uncultured Anaerotruncus sp., assembly GCF_902490045.1. Taxonomy (GTDB): domain Bacteria; phylum Bacillota; class Clostridia; order Oscillospirales; family Ruminococcaceae; genus Anaerotruncus. The sequence goes on along the minus strand of NZ_CABUCJ010000052.1, from coordinate 7,961 downwards.
CTCGAGGAGAAGTGCGAGAAGCTCGTGGCGCTCGTGGAGAAGCTGCGCAAGGCGGGGATCCCCGACGAGCGCATCTACGCGGACGTGCTCATCGAAACGCTGGCCACCGACGGCGGGAGCGCCAGAAACGCGGTGGGCGCGATCGTATTCATGGCGCAGAACTACCCCGACGTCAGGACGACCTGCGGGCTCTCGAACATCTCGTTCGGCCTGCCCCGGCGCGCCCTTATCAACAGCGCCTTCCTTTCCGTGGCGATGATAGCGGGGCTGTCGAGCGCGATCCTCGACCCGGTAAGCCCGGCGATGCAGGACGCGCTGGCCGCCGCGAAGGTGGTCGCGGGGCAGGACGACTACTGCATGGATTACATCACCCACATCCGCGGCGGAGAACTGTAACCGAAACAAGGAGGAATCGATATGATCCGTTTCAACCACTTCAATTTCAACGTCCTCGACCTGGAAAAAAGCCTCGCCTTCTACCGTGAGGCGCTGGAGCTTGCCTCCGTGCGGGAGAAAAACGCGGAGGACGGCTCCTTCAGGCTCGTCTATCTCGGCGACGGGGAGAGCGACTTCACGCTCGAGCTCACCTGGCTGCGCGACCGGAAGGAGCCCTACAACCTCGGCGAACTCGAATACCATCTCGCGTTTGTAACCGACCGGTTCGACGAGCTGCACGAAAAGCACGCGCGGATGGGCTGCATCTGCTTTGAAAACCCCGGCATGGGCATCTACTTCATCCACGACCCCGACGGCTATTGGATCGAGATCGTCCCGCAGAGGTAAAACAAAAAGGCGGACCGCAAGGTCCGCCTTTTGCATTGTTTTTTCCGGTCAGGGCAGTTCGGCGAAGATCGTCGTCGCGTAGCCCTTGGTGACGCCGCCCCGCTCGGAGACATAGACGCCGATCCCCACATGGGTGAAGTTCGGCCGGATGATGTTGTCATAATGGCTGGGGCTGTTCAGCCACCGGTCCATATAGAAATCCGCCGAATAGGCGTTGTCGACGCTGGGGTCGTCGTATTCGGTCATGCAGAGGTTTTCGCCCGCCGCGGCGAACTTGATGGGCACGTCCTCGGTGATGACGGTGCTCCACGAATCCCCGTTGGGCCGGGTGTGGTCCCAGTGACCGGTCTTGCAGAGCTCCCGGCTGCGGATGCGCGCCGCCGATTGCAGGTCGCCGTCCATCTTGACCGGGTCGAGCCCTTCGGCCTCGCGTTCCTCGTTGATGAGCGCGAGCAGGTCCTTCTCCACCTCGCTGCGGAAGTTCATGCCGGAGACCTTTGCGGTGGTTTTCTGCGCGGCTTTCTGTTCCGCGGCCGCCTTCTCCGCCGCCTCTTTCGCGGCCTGTTCCTCGGCTTCCTTTGCAGCCTGCTCGGCAGCCGCCTGTTCCGCCGCAGCCTGTTCGGCGGCGGCCTGCGCGGCGGCTTGCTGGGCGGCCTGTTCCGCGGCCGCTTTCTCGGCGGCTTCCCGCGCGGCCTGCTCCGCCGCGGCGATCTCCTCGGGCGTGGGCGCCGGGGGCGCCGGGGGCGCGGAGGGGGCCTCCGACGGTTCCGACGAGGACGCTTCAGAGGAGGACGCTTCCGATGACGGTTCGGAGGAGGCGTCGGAAGAAACGGCCGGTGCGGCCTCCGAAGAGGAGATTTCCGAGGAAACGGCCTCGGAGGAGACATCCGAAGAGGCGGGGGGGTCCGTTTCAGCTGCGGGCGCGCCGCAGCCGGAGAGCAAAACGAGAAACGCCACGAATATGGCAAGTTTTTTCATATGCAGGGCTCCTTTGGAAATGGAGTGCCGCACACCCGGGCCGGGGGGCGGTTCTGCTTTTATCCTAGCACAAACCGCCGCGTGGTGCAATGAGGATACCGTAAATTTTCCTGCGGATACAAAACGTCCCCCACCTGTTGAGACGGGGGACGTTTTTCAGAAAAGGAGAGAAAGAAAAGGGAGGAGCAAGATTGTTAAATGCATAACGTCTTTGTACGACTTTATAATACCACCGAAAAAAGAGAAAATCAAGAGGAAATTGTTAAAAAAATATCATTAATTTGTGAAAAAGCGACGCCGCACGGGGCACGGTTGAAAAAGCCGCGCGGCGCATGTATAATGAAAGGCGGAAAAGAGCGAAAAAAGGGGGATGCGCGGTGAAAAAGGTGCTGCTGCTGGCGACGGGGGGAACGATCGCGTCCCGGCCGGGCGAGAGCGGGCTCGAGCCCGACCGCGCGCCCGCCGAGCTGCTGCGCGCGGTGGACGAGCTGGAGGCGTGGTATGACATCACCTATCGCGGCATCCTGAACCTGGACAGCTCGAATATCCAGGCGGAGGAGTGGCAGCTGATCGCGCGCTGTGTCTACGACGCGCTGGAGGATTACGACGGCATCGTCGTCACCCACGGCACCGACACGATGGCCTATACCGCCTCGGTGCTCTCCTTCATGCTCCAGAACCTGCAAAAGCCGGTCGTTCTGACCGGCTCGCAGCTGCCGGTCGGCACCCCGCTTTCCGACGCGCGAAGCAACCTCGCCACCGCGCTGGCCGCCGTGGACAGCGGCGTGCCCGGCGTGAGCATCGCCTTCAACCACAAGATCATCCGCGGCTGCCGCGCCGTCAAGGTGCGCACGATGGGGTTCGACGCGTTCGAGAGCGTCAACAGCCCCGACCGCGGCGAAATCCTCGCGAGCGGCGTGCGCCTTTACGGCCGCCCGCGGACGGCCCCTGCGTCCTGCGGGATCGGCTGTGCAACGACGTGTTCCTGCTCAAGCTCATCCCCGGCACCAACCCGCGCATCTTCGACAGCCTGCTCGGCCTTCAATACCGCGGCGTGGTGCTCGAGGCGTTCGGCGCGGGCGGGCTCCACTTCATCCGGCGCGATCTCTCCGCCGAGGTGCGCCGCCTTGTGGAAAACGGCGTCTCGGTCGTGGTTTGCAGCCAGTGCCTCTATGAGGGCAGCGATTTCTCCATCTACGAGGTGGGCCGCAAAATTCTCGATACCGGCGTCATCCAGAGCCGGGACATGACCACCGAGGCCGCCGTCACCAAGCTGATGTGGGCGCTTGGCCAGACGGACGATCCCGCCGGGGTGAGGCGGATCTTTGAAACCAACTACGCGGGGGAGATCACCCTGTAAGGAGGAAGGATTTTGGAACTGCTGTTTTCCCCGTCCACGGCGCTCATCGCGCTGTTTGCGGCGGTCTGTATCCTCGGCTCGCTCCACCTCTGGCGCGACCGGATGCCGGCCGCTCTGCGCGTCGCGCTCGGCGTCCTGCTCGTGCTCATTGTTCTGGGCTTTTTCGGCGCGCTCTGCTGGACCATCGCCGCCGGAGGAACCTTTTAAAAAGCCCTCCGAGGGGACCTTTCGAGAAAGTTCCCCCGGCTCCCTTCAAAGCGTTTGACGCGGGCGGAGCGCCCCGCCTGCGGCCCTCCCGCCGTCCGCGCGGGAGGGCTTTTTGCGCGCCGGACGGCCCGCCGGGGGCACGGGGAGGCGGAAAACCCGCCCTCCGGGCGTTTGCGCGAAAGCGGAACTTTCGCGCACGCGCGGCCGCGCCGCGCGGTTTTCCGCCGGTTTACGGCCTGTCCGCGCCTGTGGAATCGAAGAGCGCGTCGACCGTCGTGCCCAATTCCTGCGCCAGGCGGAAGGCCAGCGCCAGGGTGGGGTCATATTTGTTGTTTTCAATGGCGTTGACCGTCTGGCGGGAGACGCCGCATTTTTTCGCCAGCTCCTCCTGGGAAACGCCCTTCTCTTTTCTTCTGTCCCGTATCGTGTTTTTCATATCAATCGCCATATTTCCTTTTAAAATACAGAAGCTGGGCGGAATAGATGATGGCGATCACGGTAAGCAGGATCAGCGGATTCATCTGCTCGCCGGGGACGCCCTGCGTCACTGACAGAACCGCGTTTTTGACCACGCAGAGCAAAAGATATGCCGCGATCGCCCCCAACGTGTTCATGCCGGCTTTTTCCGCGATCATCCGTCTCCTTTCATCGCCCGGCTTGGCAAGCGAAAGGAACAGGATGATGTTTAAGGCGGCGATCGCAAGCAGGAAAAGGGCGAAGAGGACGAGTCCGAAAGAATGGGAAGTCATAAAGCCACCTCCGATGATCGTGTATGAATACTCAAACTGTCAAAAGTATTTGACAGTTTGAGTATATACGGCTGCGGCAATATTGTCAATAGTTTTTGACATTTTACCCTCGGGAGTGCGGTTTTGACGCCCAAGAAACGGGAGGGGACGCCGCGGATGCGGCGTCCCCTCCCGTTTTGGATGCGGTTTATTCCACGGTGACGCTTTTGGCTAGGTTGCGGGGCTTATCGACGTCGCAGCCGCGCAGGACGGCGGTGTGATAAGCCAGAAGCTGGAGCACGATCACGCCGACGACCGGCATGAACAGATCGTCGAGCGCGGGCAGGTCGAGCCGCTTGGAGTAGATCTCCGGGTCGACCTCGAGCCCCTGCTTGCAGACGAGCAGGACGTCGGCGCCGCGGCTGTGCACCTCCTTGATGTTGCTGACCATCTTGGGCAGCAGCGCCTCCTGGGTGGAGACCGCCACGACCGGGACCCCCTCGGTGACGAGGGAGATGGTGCCGTGCTTGAGCTCGCCCGCCGCGTACGCCTCGCAGTGGATGTAGCTGATCTCCTTGAGCTTGAGGGACCCCTCCATCGAGAGGGCGTAGTCGAGTCCCCGCCCGAGGAAGAAGAGGTCGCGCAGCGATTCGTAGCGTCTGATGTACTCCTTGATCTCCACATTCAGCCCGAGCACGTCCTTTGTGGTTTCGATGGCGTTCAGCAGGCCGGAGGTGAGCTCGCGCGCCCGCGCGTCGTCGACGGCCCGGTTGGCGAGCGCGAGCCGGATGGCGATCAGGTACATCACCGAGAGCTGGACCGAATACGCCTTTGTGGAGGCGACGGCGATTTCGGGGCCGGCGAAGGTACGGATGACGTAATCCGCCTCGCGCGCGATCGACGAGCCGGTGACGTTGACGACGGCGAGGGTGGTCGCGCCGCGTTCCCGCGCGAGGCGCAGGGCGGCGAGGGTGTCGGCCGTCTCGCCCGACTGGGAGATGAGCAGCACGAGGGAGTGCTTGCCGAGGATGGGGTCACGGTAGCGGAACTCGGACGCGATGTCGCATTCGACGGGGATGCGCGCCAGCCGCTCGATGAGGTTTTTCCCGATCAGGCCCGCGTGCATGGCGGTGCCGCACGCCACGATGGAGATCGCGTCGAACTGCCGCCAGAATCCCTCGGGGATGTCGTCCTGCGCCTCGAAGGAGGGCAGTCCGTCCGAGATGCGCGGGTGCACCGTGTCGGCAAGCGCGCGGGGCTGTTCGTAGATCTCCTTGAGCATGAAGTGGTCGTAGCCGCCCTTCTGCGCCTGCTCGACCGACCATTCGGCGGTCAGCATCTGGAGCTTGGCGGGGGAGCCGTCCGGCTCGAAGAGGGAGATCCCCTCCCGGTCGATGCGCACGATCTGTTTTTCCCCGATCAGCGCGTAGCGCCGGGAATAGGGCAGGATGGCGGGCACGTCGGAGGCGATGAAGGTCTCCCCCTCGCCCGCGGCCGCGATGAGGGGGCTGCCTAGCCGGGTGGCGTACACCTCGCCGGGGCGGTCCGCGAAAAGGATCGCAAAGGCGTAGGAGCCTTCGAGGAGGGCCTGCGCCCCGGAGATCGCGGCGATGGGGTCCCCGTGGTAGAGGGAGTCGATGAGCTTGGCGGCGACCTCGGTGTCGGTGCGCGAGAGGAACTCGTACCCCTCGCCGAGCAGCCTGGAACGCAGCTGCTGGTAATTTTCAATGATGCCGTTATGCACCAGCGAGAGCTTTTCGGTGGCGTGGGGGTGGGCGTTTACGTCGGAGGGCTCCCCGTGGGTGGCCCAGCGGGTATGCCCGATGCCGCAGCCGCCCGCCAGCCCGGGATGGTCCGCCTTCAGGCGGTCGGCAAGGTTTTGCAGGCGGCCCTTCGCCTTGACGGTGACGATGCCGTTTCCGTCAAAAACCGAGACGCCCGCGGAGTCGTAGCCGCGGTATTCCAGCCCCGAAAGGGTGTCAAGAAGGACGCTGACGGCCTTTTTGCCGCCGGCGTAACCAACAATTCCGCACATAGGTACCTTTCTTTCCCGCGCGGCGATCAGTCGTATAAAAGGCCCCGGCCGCGCCGCGCGATGCGGCCGGGCGCCCGGTTGGAAAATTCAGATTGGACTTCCTGCCCTCCTGCCTGTCGATCCGGTTGCCCGGAAGTTTTCAGGATGGCTGCGCTCGGAAGCAAAACGGGGAGGCACCCGCCGAACAGTTTCGATTAACCTCCCACCTCGTCAACCGCCGGAGCGGTTCTGGCGCTTGCGTGCAATAATATCCGCCGTCTGTCACCTCCCGGAAAAAATTTTTGCCTCCGCCCTCCTTTCCGATGATTTACTGGAATTATAGCAAACTTCCCCTGGAAACACAAGCAATCCATTCTATGCGGATTTGCGCGCGGATGCTACAAACGGCGTGGATTTTGCGGAAAAACCATGTTAAAATGGGAGGAAATCCAAAAGAAACCGGAGGCGGAAGGATGGTATATCTCATTGAAGCGGGGGAGCTGCGCCCCAACCGGCCGGACGCGGCGAGCCGCGCTGTGGCGGCGCTCACCTATTTCAAACGGAAAAAATGGTTTTAAAGGAGGCGGATGGATTTGCTGATCGATCTGAGCGTCAGGGTGACGCGCCAATCGGACAGGGACGCGCATGGAAATGAGAAACAGGTGTCCTTCGGGCATTTGGGGACCCACTTCGACGTGATGGATAAGGAGTTCCCGCTCGCGTTCACCCGGCGGGAGGGCATCGTGTTCGACGTGTCGGGCGTGGAAGGGCGCGATATCGAAACGCGGGACGCCGACCTATCGCTGGTGGAGGCAGGGATGTTCGCCGCCTTCCGCACCGGCTTCATCGAGCGGGAGCCCTACGGCACCCGCGCCTATTTCACCGGGCACCCGCAGCTTTCCGACGCGCTCATCGACGCGCTGTTGGAAAAGGGCGTGTCGATCATCGGCGTCGACTGCGCCGGGGTGCGGCGCGGCGGGGAACACACCCCCAAGGACCAGTACTGCGCCGACAGGGGGGTATTCATCATCGAAAACCTCTGCAACCTCGGGGAACTGCTCGGCGGAGAGAAGGCGGCGCGGTTTGTCGCGCGGACCTTCCCGGTCAATTTTGACGGGATGACCGGCCTGCCCTGCCGGGTGGTCGCGGAGGTGGGCGATGGTTGACATCAACCGCTGGACGGCGGAATTCCTCGAAAAGCTGCGCGCCGCCTTCGGCGGGCGCCTGCGCTTCGCGGGGCTCCAGGGCAGCTACCGGCGCGGGGAGGCCACGGAGGCAAGCGACATCGACATGGTCGTCGTGCTCGACGGGCTGACACCCGCGGACCTCGCGCGATACCGTGCGCTCGTCCGGGAGATGCCCGGGGCGGACAAGGCCTGCGGTTTTCTCTGCGGGACGAAGGAGCTGCGGGCATGGCCCGCGCACGACCGGCTTCAGCTCTGGTACGACACCCGCCCCCTGTTCGGCGAATTGGACGAGCTTGTTTTGCCGCCCGCCGGAGAGGAGGTCCGGCTCGCCCTGCGCGTGGAGGCGGCGAATCTCTACCACGCGGCCTGCCACAGCTTTGTCTTTGGAAGCGCGGACGACCTGTCCGCGCTGGAAAAAGGCGCGTTTTTCCTGCTGCGCACCAAATGTCTCGCGGAGAGCGGGCGTTATGCCGCCGACCGCCGGGAGCTTTTTTCCCTGGCCGGGGATGGCGACCGCGCGGTGCTGGAGGCGCGGGGCGCCGCCGACGAGCGGTACGCGCGCCTCATTGGCTGGTGCGCGGAGATTTTGGGCGATTTGGGGCCCGCCCCAAAGGAGACTGCTTAGATATTCCACCCAGAGGCCGGAGGGTCTGTCGGTAGTCGACCGGCGGAGGTCTTAGATGTTCCGCTCATCGAGCGGGGGA
>NZ_CABUCJ010000051.1 GCF_902490045.1 uncultured Anaerotruncus sp. | reverse complement strand
GCGGCTTTTTTGCGAAATCCGGGCGCGTCAGCCCTCGGGCGGCGTGACGACCCATTTGATGCAGTTGTCGAGGCGGTGCTCAAAGACTCGGTAGCCCTCCATGATTTCGTTGAGGGGGCCACGGTGGGTAATCAGCAGCGAGGTGTCGATCCGGCCCGCTTCGATCAGGCGCATCAGCTCGGGGCCGTGGCAGGCATCCGCGCCGCCCGTCTTGAAGATGAGGTTTTTGCCGTACATCTCGGGCAGCGGGAGCGTCTGCGCCTCCTCGTAGAGCGCGACAAGCGACACGACCGCGTTGGGCCGCGCGATCTTCCACGCGGTCTGGAAGGTGTTTTTGCCGCCCGCGGCCTCGATGACCGCGTCGGCGCCCCTGCCCCCGGTCAGCGCGCGCACCGCCTCCTCGACGTCTGTTTCCGCGGGATTGACAAGGTTGTCGGCAAGCCCGCGCTCCTTCGCGAGATTCAGGCGGAAGGGGTTGACGTCAATCAGGACGGTCCGCCCCGCCCCGAACAGCCGCACGCACTCGGCGGCGCAGAGGCCCACTGGCCCCGCGCCCAGGATGGCGACCGTGTCGCCGAGGCGGATGTCCGCCAGCTCCGCGCCGAAATATCCGGTCGCGAGGATGTCACCCAAAAAGAGCGCGTCCTCATCCGAAACGGAATCGGGGATCTTCACAAGCCCCCGGTCGGCGAAGGGCACCCGCACATACTCCGCCTGGCCGCCGTCGATGCGGCAGCCAAGCTCCCAGCCGCCCTTTTCGCAATTGTTGATATAGCCGCGCCGGCAGAAGAAGCAGTCGCCGCAGAAGGTCTCGCAGGTGACGGCCACCCGGTCGCCGGGCCGGAGGTTCCCGACCCCCTCCCCCGCCTCGGCGATCTCGCCGACGAACTCATGCCCGAGGATGACCCCCGCCTTCGCGCGCGGAACGAAGCCGTCGCGGATGTGCAGGTCGCTTGTGCAGATGGTCGAACGGGTTACCCGCACGATCGCGTCGCGCGGGTCCCGGAGCTTCGGGACAGGGCGCTCCTCCAGGCCGATCTCGCGGTTTCCGCGGTAGACAAGCGCCAGCATGGACTCTTTCATACTTGACCCCTCTTTCATCCGGAATGGATTCTGACAGTCAAATTATACCACGGACCCGCCCGCTCCGCCAGCCTTTGCCAGAAGGAAATCATTATATTTTCAATATACATTGACAGGCGATGTATATTGTGCTTTAATATAACTAAAGTTCTAGGAAGGGAGTGGATGCTTTGTCCATCACATCCGATCTGATCCGCGGCAGCACCGATACAATCATCCTCGCGCAGCTGCGGCTCGGGGACAGCTACGGCTATAAAATCAACAAAGCCATCCAGAGAAAGACCCGCGGCCAGTACGAGCTGAAAGAGGCCACCCTCTACACCGCGTTCCGACGGCTGGAGGAAAACGGATATATCTCCTCCTACTGGGGGGACGAGAGCACCGGCGCGCGCCGGAGGTACTACACGATCACCCACGAGGGCAGGCTGGCCCTCGAGCGGCTCAAAGCCGAGTGGCAGACCGCCAAGGCGCTGATTGACGCGCTGATTACAGACGAGGAGGAAACGGACCATGCAGGATAAACTTCGCGCTTTCATCGACACCCTCTTTGAGGACGCGCCCGCCGGGAAAAAGGCGGTCGAGCTCAAGGAGGAGATGCTCCAGAACCTGAACGACAAATACAACGACCTGCTCTCCGAGGGGAAAAGCGAGGAGGCCGCCTACAATCTCGCGGTGGCGAGCGTCGGAGACGTGGGCGAGCTGCTCCGTTACCTCAGGCGGGAGGAGGGGGCCTCCTCCTCCGAGCAGGAGAACCTGATGCGCTACCGGCGGCGGTCCGCGATTGTCGTTCCCATCGCCGTGATCCTCTACATCCTTTCGATCATCCCCGTGATGCTGTCGGACCGCCGGGCCGGCGTCGTCTCGATGTTCGCCATGATCGCCGTCGCGACCGGCCTGCTCATCTGGAACAGCATGTCAAAGCCGGTCTACGTCAGGCAGGACGACACCGTCGTAGAGGAGTTCAAGGAGTGGAAGATGCAGAGCGGACACCGCAGGCAGGCGTTCCGTTCAATCTCCGGCGCGATCTGGTCCGCCGCCCTGGCGGTCTACTTCATCCTCAGCTTCACCACGATGGCGTGGCACATCACCTGGGTCATCTTCCTGATCACCGCAGCGGTCAACTCGATCATCAAGGCGATCTTCGATTTGAAGGAGTAAGGACATGAAAACTTCAGCAGTCATCCGGATCATCCTCTGGTCGATGGTCGTCGTACTTTTGACCTGCATCCTCGCCGTCGGGCTTACGGGCGGCGGGCTTTTCGGGCATTCCCTGCCGATCGGCTTTTCGGGCGGCGGCTTTTCCTACCCGGACGGCGGGCGCTATGCCGTCGGGGGCGGCAGCTTTCCCGCCGACCTCGTCGACAGCATCGAAGTCAACTGGATCTCGGGCGGAGTGACCGTCCGCTCCTGCGAGGGCGGCGAGCTTGCCTTCGATGAAACCATCCGCGGGCAGGCCGACGAAGGGATGCGGATGCGCCACTACCTCAAGGACCGCACGCTGATCATCCAGTTCTGCGCGCCCCGGCAAAATCCCTTCAGCGGAATCAATTCCCCGGTGAAAACCCTGGAGGTCCTGGTCCCGGAATCCCTCGCGGCCCGGATGGACGAGGCGGAAATCTCCGTCACCTCCGCCTCCGTCAAGATTTCCGGCATCACCGCCGACAAGCTCGAGATCGACAGCGTCTCCGGAAGCGCCGACATCACCGATACCAGCTGCCGCAGCTTCGAGATCGACACCGTCAGCGGGAGCGTTCGTTCCTCCGGCTTCACCGCCGACGAGGTGGAAACCGACAGCGTCAGCGGCCCGGTGCAGCTCGACGGCTCCTTCCGCGAGATTCAGTACGACACCATCTCCGGCTCCTTCAAAGCCGTCTCGGCGGTCTGCCCCGAACGGATCGAGGGCTCTTCGGTAAGCGGAAGCGTCCTTATTTCGATTCCCGAGAACGATGGCTTCACCGCCGATTACGACCGGGTCAGCGGGGATTTTTCCTCCGACTTCCCGACGACCGGCGAGAAGGGCCGCCGCGTCTATAAGGACGGCGGGGCCCGCTTCTCGTTTGATACCATCAGCGGCGACATCTCCATCCTCCGCGGCTGACCCCGGCGTCGGCCTCTGCCCCTCCGGGCGAGGCGCCCCCAAAAAACGGATACGGCCCCCGGCGGATCACCCGCCGCCGTCAGCGCTTCCGGGACGGAAGCGCTGAAACCGCGGGCGCGCCGATGTATCCGCACTGGCAAAAATAATTCAGGTAGCTTTTGAGCAGGGCGGCGTCGACCGGCGGGCAGGTGACGCCCGTCCCCCGCAGCAGCCGGTCGGTGTTATCCGTCCGGAAGCGCGGCTGGTGTCTCCCAAACCGTTCAACGAGGCTCTCCCCCTCCGCGCGCCGGTCGGTGAAGAGGCAGGAGAGAATCCGCAGCGCGTTTTGGTCCGGCGGACAGGCGGCCAGCCGGGCGCACCACTCTTCATACGGGAGCGTTTCGACCGGGTAGCCGGCTCCACGCATCAGCCGGCCCACCTCGCGCATCGGCATGAGGTTTTGGTTGATGATGTTGAACGCCCTGCCGTCGGAGCCGCTCTGGAAGGCGATCGCCGCGACCGCGTCGCTGACGTAATCGACCGGCGTCAGGTGGAGGTTCACATCGATGTCGGGGACCGCGCCCATCTGGATGCAGCCGACGATCGACCGGCTGATCATGTCCTCCAGCTTCCAGATTCCGTCCCGGAGCGTCCCGGTGATGTCGCCGGGACGGTAGACGGCGGCGCGCAGGCCCCGCCCGCGCGCGATGCCCACGAGCTTTTCCGCGACCCATTTCGTCTCGGAATACCCGAGAAAATACCCCTCGGGCGAAAGGAGCGGGTCGTCCTCCGCCACGGTTTTCCCGAACTGGCCGGGCGTGTCGTAGACGCTGTAGGAGGAGATGTAGTGGAAGTACTTCGGCTTCCCCGCGCAGGCGAACCGCAGACATTCCGCCGTCCCAACGACGTTCGTCCGCTTCATCTGCCGGTAGGGATAGACAAAGTTGAGCAGCGCCCCGTTGTGGATCACCAGCTCGACTTCCTCCGCGAGCTGCCGGTAGGTAAACCGGTCCAGCCCGAGGTTGGGAAGGTTCAAATCCCCCGTGATTGGGACGATGTGTTCGCGGTAGTCCTCCTTCCAGCAGCGGAAATCCTTCATATTGGCAACAATCCGGTCCAGCCCGGCGGCGGGGTCCTTGGCCCGCACGTGGCAGTAGACGACCGGGTCGCTCTCCGCACGCCGCTCGAGGAGCGACCGGATGAGGTAGGCGCCGAGGAAACCCGTCGAGCCCGTCAGGAAGATGCTGCGGCACGCCTCCGGGGAGGACGTGTAAGAGCCCTCGGGTCGGATCGACTCGTCCAGCACGCACTCGGCGCGCAGGTCGGGCTTCTCGCCCGGCCCCTCGCCGGAGCGCACCCGGCGGAGGTAGCCGGCAATGCCCGCCACCGTCGGGGCGGCGGCCATCTCGCGCAGGTCGATGGAGATGCCGAGGTCACGCTCGAGCCCGCAGAGCAGCTCCATCATCTGGAGCGAGTCCCCGCCGATCTCAAGGAAGCTGTCCTCGTCGGAAAACCCGACGCCCGGTGCCGCCCGGCTGAAGGCCGCGCGCACAGCCGCCCGCAGCTCCTCCTCCGACGCGTCCTCCGAAAGCGCCCCGGGCCGGGGCGCGGGCGGTTCCTGCTCCGCGCCGCTTTGACGGGTGCTGTAGAGGATCTTCAGCCTGCCCGCCTCGTATGCCTCCCGGATGGCGTGGGTCTTGATCTTGCGGTTGTCGGTGCGCGGGAGGGAGCCCGCCTCCACGAACACCGTGTCGTGGAAAGAGAACCCGAACGACCCGGCCACGGCGCGGTTGATCTCCGCCGCGAGGGACCGGAAGGCCGTCTCCCCGCCGCACTCCGCGCAGAGCACCGGCCGTTCGCCGCCCTCCGATTCCACCGAAAAGACACCCACCGCGTCGACGGCGGGGGCAAGTCCCCGCTCGTGCAGCAGCAGCGTGATGTCGCTGGGGTAGATGTTTTTCCCGCTGACCACGAGCATCTCCTTGATGCGCCCGGTCAGGTAGAGCTGCCCGTCGTAGAGCGCGCCCATGTCCCCCGTGCGGTAAAAGCGCCCCGGATACCCGGGAATCTCCGTTTCAAACCGCTTCGTCTCCTCCGGGTTTTTCCAGTACCCGCCGCAGACGTTTTCCCCGCTCAGGCAGATTTCGCCGATCTCGTCCGGCCCGCAGGGCGCGCCGTCCGCGCGCACCGCGACGATCCGCATCCCGGAGGGCACGCGCCCCACGCCGACGATCGCCTTCCCGCCCGACGATACCGGGATAAAGCGACCCTTCGCGTAGTTCTCCCGGTCGATCTCCACCGAGCGGAATTCCCCGCTCGCCAGCGTGGCGATGCAGACACACTCCGACAGCCCGTAGCCGGGCGCGAAGGCGTCGGGCGCGATGCCGAAGAGTCCGCAGAACTTTTCGACCGTGCGCAGGTTGACGAATTCCGAGCCGTTGACCAAATGGGTGACGTGGGAGAGGTCGTAACTTTTCGCGTCCTCTTCGCTGATCAGCCGGGTGCAGACGTCGTAGGCGGAGTTGGGGGCCGCCGTGATGTTGACCCGGAAATCGGAGAGCACCCGCAGCCAGACGGTCGGCTTTGCCAAAAACTGCAGCGTCGGGATCAGGTAGGAGACGCCGTGGTCGGGAATCAGCGGGATGAAGAGGGCGGCGATCAGCCCGATGTTGTGGTAGAAGGGCACCCAGGAGGCGATGTTGTGGTCGCCCACGGTGAAGTCGAAGAGCTCCCGGCACTGGTCGATGCAGGCGGTCAGGTTCCCGTAGGAGACCATCACGCCCTTCGGCTCGGAGGTAGACCCGGAGGTATACTGCAGATAGACGAGGTCGTCCGCGCCGTAATCGCAGAAAATTTCGGGCCCCTCGTACCGCTCCGCCCGGTCGGTGTAGACGCGCTTGAGGGCCACCGCCCGGAAGAAGGCCTTGCGCAGCAGCGGGGCCGCCACCTTCGTGCCGGAAGCGCGCTCCATCCCCTCGTTGGAGATCAGAAAGCGCGGCCCGCACGACTTGAGCACCGAGACGAAGCGCGCGAACTTGCCCTCGTCGATGGGCGGCGGGATCACCGTGAACACCACGCCCGCCAGCATGCAGCCGAAGATCGCGTAGACCGTGCCGGCGTCCTGCATCGACAGAATGATCGCGCGGTCTCCCCGCTTCGCGCCCTTGCGCCTGAGGTCGGCGGCGATGTCCGTGGCGCGGGAATGGAGCTGACTCATCGTCACGACGTCCTGCCCGAACGGCTCCGTTTCACAGTCCAAAAAGTTATAGACGGCGCGGTTGGGATTTTCCCGCGCGTCACGCCGCAGTTTTTCCAGGATTCCCTGCATAGGCATTTCCTTTCCAATATCGGGATGACCGTATTTCGCCTCACGCAAACAGGGGCCCGATCATCAGACCCCTGTTTGCGGCGCTCGCCGCGCCGGGCTATGGAATTATTTTTTTAATCGTCCACATCAGCCGAGGAGTTCAAACAGGCGTTCCTCAACGTAGGGCCCCCACCACTCGAGGTAGCCCTTCTTGGTGGGATGGATGGCGTCGCTCATGTAGGAGCGCCAGAGGGTGTCGCCCGTCACGACGTTTTCATACATGACGTCGTTGTGCCACAGGTCGAGGACGGAGAAGTCGTCGCCCCACTTTTCGTCGAGCTCGTGGCATCTCTCGATCATCAGCTGATAGATGTCCTTGTTCTGCCCGCCGGAGTAGGTCATTTCATCCTCGAACTGGGTGCCGGTGATGACCAGCACGGGCGCGCCCCACGTCTCCTTGGAGTAGGCGGTGATGGCTTCCAGCGCGCCGACCGTGGTGGTGAGCGTAAAGTCGTCCATGTCGAAGCTCTCGCTGACCTCGCCCGTCTCGCACTGACCCTTGGAGTCGTTGGTGGAGAGCTGGACCACCACGAGGTCCACGACCGGGTCGGTATCCGTGGTGTGGTTCATCAGGCGGGGCAGGTAGGAATCGGACGAGGAGACGCTGCCGAGCCCGCTGCCGATCGAGGCTTCCACGCCGGCGAGCAGGGTGCCGCCCTTGACCTCGACGATCGAGTTGGTGCCGTTGATCGCGTCAATCCACTCGGCGGGAGAGGTCTTGCCAGCGCCGAAGCCCTGGAACACGGAGGAGCCGAGCCACAGGAGGGTTTTTCCTTTGATGGGGCTGTCGGCGTCGGCCGCCTGCGCCTCGGGGGCATACTTGTCGCTGTTGCCCTCGTTCTTCATGCCGGTGACGGTGACAAGCTGCTGCACGGTGCTGGCCCCGACCACGATCAGGATCGCCAGGATCACCGCGAGAACGCGGAGGACGATCTTTTTGACGCGCCTGCCGTTCACCTTCTTTTTGAGCGCCTCCCCGGAGAGCGCGCTGCTCTTCTTGGGCGCGGGAACGGCCTTGCCGGACAGCGCGCAGGCCAGCGCGGCCTCAACCGCGGGGGTCATCGCCTGGTAGCCCTTCTTGGTGGGATGGATCTGGTCGTTGCGATAGACGCCCTTTTTGCAGAGTTCGGAAATCTCGCCGTCGTTCCAGAAGTCGACCACGGAGATCTCCCATTTCCCGGCGATCTCTTTGAGCGCGGCGACCATCGCGGCGTATTTCTCGTCGGCGTAGAAGGGGTTCGTGTAGAAGACGACCGGGCAGTTCCATGTCTCCTTCGCATAGGCGATGATGTACTCGATCGCGCCGTAGACGGTCTTCGTGTCGAAGTCCGCCAGCCCGGTGCCCGCGGAAAGTTTGCCGAGCGGCAGCTTTTTGGTCGCGTCGTTGGTGGAAAGCTGACACACGAACACGTCGCAGGGGGTCTTGGCGTCGATGGTTTTCAGGCGGCTTATGTAGGATTTGGGGCCGTTATCGACCAGCGTCGTGCCGGAGGCGGCCTCCTTGACGCAGACGGCGTCGTTGCGGGCGGCAACCATGTCCACGAAGGACTTGCCAAAGGACGCGAAGCCCTTGGTCACGGAAGAGCCGAGGAAGATGAACCGCTTGCCCTTGAGGGGGCTGTTTTTGACCTTATCCATCCTGTCGGGGTTATACTTGGGGAGGTTCCCGGGGTTGAGCAGGCCGAACAGCCAAATCAGGACGATCGCGGCGATCACCGCCACGACGAGGACCGTGAACTGCAGGCCGTACATCATGATGCCGCTGGTGCAGTACTCCTTGCAGACCTGCGGGGTCACGCCCAGGGCGGCCGCGACGGCATTAAAGACCGGGGCAAGCAGATCCGAATAGAAAATCGCGCGCCAAAAGTTTAACATATTGTCCTCCTCCTGCCGCTGTCTCTGACAGCGGCCGCTATATTGGAACCGTTAAAATCCCTCTGAAAAACGGCCGGGCCCCTCACGGACCCGGATCCGGCGTCGACTCACACAGCCCCTTTCGTTCGTTCCATTCCTCCAAAATCCTGCACAGGCTTTCCTCGATCACCGGAGTCCACCACTCCAAATAGCCGGCCTTGGTGGGGTGGACGCCATCATTCATGTAGAATTTATAATCATCCGGGCTGACCCGGTTCATTTCGCGGTTGTGCCACAGGTCGATCACTTCGATCTCCCACTTGTCCCGCAGCTCGAGCAGCAGGTTGACCAGCCGGTGGTAGCGGGGATTGTCGTACTTCGTCCCGGTGAAAAAGGCAACCGGGCAGTCCCAGGTTTTTTTCGCGAAGGCGATGATGTATTCCATCGCGCCGACCGTCGTTTTGGTGTCGAACGACGCGGGGTCGAAGGAATCGCTCACCTTCCCGGGGTCGCTGTTGAAGGTGGCGTCGTTGGTCGACAGCTGGCAGAGGAAGCAGTCGATCCCACGGTTTACCGCAGGGTGGCGCTCGAGGCGCGCGATGTATGACCGCCGGCCGCGGCCGGCCAGCGTCGAGGCGGACACCGCCTCCTTGATCATGACACAGCCGCTGCGGCGGGCGATATAATCCGCGAAGGAGACGTTTCCGGCCGCCATCCCGCGGGTCACCGACGAGCCGAGGCAGAGGACGGTCTTCCCCGTCAGCGCGTTGGGCGCTCCCCGCTTTACCCCGCCGAGGCTGTACCTGCGGTGGTTCCCGGCCCGGAAAGGCCCGGCCAGGCGCAGCCAGACAATCGCACCGATTCCCAGTCCCAGGAGGAGAATTCCAACCAGCAGCCTCATTTTCCCATCTCCTATTTTACGGCCCCAAATCGATTGCATCGTTTTGAAATCATGGTATAATGAAATCGGAACAAAATTTATTTGTTGACTAACCAACCAATCTATTTTATATTATAAACATACCGTTTGAGGAATGTCAATAAAAAATCGATGATTTGTAAAAAAAATTTAGGGGAGTAGTCCATGGGAAGACAATCAATCGCCGAGCAGCGCCGCATCCAGATCGGGCGGGCGCTGCAGACCTGCATGCTGGAAAAGGGCTCCTACGAATCCACCTCCGTCAAGGACATCGCGCAGCACGCCGACATGGCGGCCGGGCTGATCCACCACTACTTTAAAAGCAAGGATGAGATCCTCATGCTGGTGGCGCGCATGCTCTTCGAATCCATCCGCAACGATATCGACGAGCTCTACCTCGCGCGGGACGAGGCGGGAAAACGGGAGCAGCTGCACGAATTGGTCGGCAGCCGCGACCGCAACCGCTTCGTCATGATGCTCTATTCCCTCTCCCTCTCGATGCCCGAGGTCAAAGAGCTCGTCGCCGAGGAGCGCGCTCTGCTTTTCAACGCGCTGTCCGCCCGCCTGAAGCGGGGCGCCAAAGCCGTCCCGGACCCGGAAAGGTCGGCCGCGAGCCTCCTCTTTTTCTTTGAGAGCGCCATCATGCAGTCGGCCCTCTTCGACCAAGCGCCCGACGCGGATCTGCTGATGGAGGTCCTGGTGGACAGCTTTTTAAACCTGTAAGACGCAAAAAGGCCGCCGGCGGAAATCCCGCCGGCGGCCTTTTTTCAATTCCCGGTTTCCTTTCGCGGTCAGCCCGGCCGCTTCGCGTAGATCTCCGCGATCTTCATGAGCAGTTCCACATTGCGCTCGAGCGACTGGACGGTGATGTGCTCGTACCGCCCGTGGAAGCACTGCCCTCCCGTGCCGAGGTTCGGGCAGGGCAGCCCCATGTAGGAGAGCCGCGCCCCGTCGGTGCCTCCGCGGATGGGGATCACCTTTGGTTCGATCCCCACCTCCTCCATCGCGCGCCGCGCGTTGTCGATCAGGTGGAAATGGGGCAGAATCTGCTCCTTCATGTTGCGGTACTCGTCGACCAGCTCGACCGAAACGAGCTTTTTCCCGTACTTGTCGTTGATAAAATCGCCCGCCGCGCGCATCACGCGCTTCTTCCGTTCGAGCTTTTCGGCGTCGTGGTCGCGCAGGATGTATTCGAGCTTCGCTTCCTCCACCCCGCCGTCGAACCGCATCAGGTGGATGAAGCCCTCGTATCCCTCGGTGTTCTCGGGCGTCTGGCGCTCGGGCAGCATCGACTGGAACTCTACCGCCACCCGGCTGGCATTGATCATCCGGTCCTTCGCGTCGCCCGGATGGATGCCCTGCCCCGTCACCGTCACCTTCGCGGTCGCGGCGTTGAAGTTTTCAAACTCCAGCTCCCCCACCGGGCCGCCGTCGACGGTGTAGGCGTAATCCGCGCCGAACGCCGCCACATCGAAATGGTCGGCCCCCCGGCCGACCTCCTCATCGGGGGTGAAGCCGAGGCGGATGGTCCCGTGCGGACGGCCCGGCTCGGCGAGCAGCCGCTCGGCAGCGGTCATGATTTCCGCCACGCCCGCCTTGTCGTCCGCGCCGAGCAGCGTGCAGCCGTCGGTCACGATGAGATCCTCCCCCACCGCGTCGCGGAGCATCCCGAACTCGGAAACCTCCATTACGATCCCGCGTTCCCCGTTGAGGACGACGTCCGCGCCGTCGTAGCGCTCGATCACGCGCGGCTTCACGTTCGCGCCGGTGAGTGCCGGCGACGTGTCATAGTGGGCGATCAGCCCGAGCACCGGCGCGCCCGGCGCGTTGCCCGGCACCGTGCCGGTCACGATGCCGTTTTCATCGACCGCCGCGTCGGAAATCCCCATCTCCCGCATCTCCCGCACAAGCTCGTTCGCCAGTACAAGCTGCTTTTCGGTGCTCGGCGCGGCGAGATTGTCGTCGTCCGACTGGGTGTCGTAGGAGACATATTTTAAGAACCGATCCCTGACCTGCATTTGTGATTCCTCCTGTCAGTACTTCCCAACTAGGATAGCACAAAAGCGTCCGGGATTCAATTCCCACGTACAGGGAAAAAGCCCCCCGCAAATTGCATTTTCCCCGTCCGTCGGCTATAATAAGCGCAGGCAATCGACGTTCGTCAATTGCGTCCGCGCCTGTGGCGGGACTGCGCGGCCGGGCCGCGCATCGCGCTTATTTCATCACAGCCCAAACCGGCGCTGCCGGTTTTGCGCCGCGCTGCGGCGCGCAAGCCCCACAGGGCTTGCAGGCGTGCTATCATAAGCGCAGGCAATCGACGTTCGGTCAACGGAAGCATGAAACAGGATGGGAAGGAAGGGTTCTTATGCGACACACGATTGAAAACGGCAGCCTGACCCTTGCGGTCGATACACACGGCGCGGAACTCTGCTCGCTGCGCAAGGAGGGCGGGCCCGGCGAGCTGCTGTGGGACGCGGACCCGGCTGTCTGGGGGAGGCACGCGCCGCTTTGCTTCCCCTGGTGCGGCCGGATGCGGGACAATTTTTATGAGGAGGGCGGCCGCCGTTATCAGGCGGGCTCCCACGGCTTCGCCCGCGACCTGGAACACACGCTGACCGCGTCAGGACCCGATTTCCTCACCTTCCGGCTCGGCTGGAACGAGGAAACCCTCGCCCTCTGGCCGTGGAAGTTTTCGCTGGAGACCACCCACCGGCTGGAGGGGGATTCGGTCGTGACCGTCTGCCGCGTCCAAGATGAGGACAGCCGCCCGATGCCTTTCCAGCTCGGGTTCCACACCGCGCTGCGCTGTCCCTTCACGCCGGGAAAGGCCGCGACCGACTATCTCGTGCGCTTTGAGCGGGAGGAATCCCCCTTGCGGGTCCGCTGCGACGAAAACGGGCTTGTCACCGGCGAGGAGACCCCCGTCTTTACCGGGCAGTCCGGCGTCCCGCTCACAGCCGGACTCTTCGACAACGACAGCATCTGCATGAAGGGCCTGCGCTCCTCCTGGGTTCAGCTCGAGGAGGCGGAAACGGGCCGGTATCTGCGCATCTCCAGCGAGGGCTACCCCTATACGCTGCTCTGGAGCAAGCCGGGTATCCCGGGCTTTCTCTGCATCGAGCCGTGGCACGGCCTGCCCGGGCGTGCGGATTTCGGGCACGCGTTCTCCGGGCGTCCCTATCTCACCACCCTTGCGCCCGGCGAAAGCTGGTCGTGCACCCACATCCTCACCGCCGGCGTGTAAGCCGTTCCCCCTTGGCCGTTCCCGCCGGCCAAATCACCGACCACCGGTCTATCCAACAATTCCAAAAGCCTCCCACAGTGTTGGCCGGCGTAACAACCTGCGGCCTGTTGCCATCGAAATGCGTCGGCGCTCCGGTGCCAATGCCTAACAGATCCGGTTTTGTCCTCCTTCCGTCCTCCAGATCACCAGTCGACGCAAAGTTCCACCTTTTGCAGTCAGCCCGATTGACAGCTGATACCCGGCAAAACAGATGCGAATCAATTGAAAACTCGGCTGAATTCGGAAGGGATTCTCGCGGGCCCCTGTATTCATATAAACAGCAAAAAGCCGCAAGACCAGTAGTGATCTTGCGGCTTTCCTTGGTGGAGACGAAGAGGATCGAACTCTCGACCTTACGGATGCGAACCGTACGCTCTCCCAGCTGAGCTACGCCCCCATTTTATGCGGCGGTCCTAATTCAGACCGCGAAATTTATTATAGCATCCAACGTGGGGCTTGTCAATATAAATTTCCCAATTGAGGAGGAAATTTTGCCGTACCCAGTCGAACGGGCGGCCCGGCCCGTTCAATGCGCCGCGCGCCAGCGCAGCGCCTCCTCCGCGGTCTTCACCAAAATACGCATCGCCTCGGCGGGATGCGCCCCCACCGCCGTCTCCCCCGTCAGCATGAGCGAGGAGGCGCCGTCGAGCACGGCGTTGAAGATATCACACACCTCGGCGCGGGTGGGCACAGCGCTGTGGTGCATCGAGTGGAGCAGCTGGGTGACCACCATGAACGGCTTCCCCGCCGCGCGGCATATTTCCGCCGCGGATTTCTGCGCCGCGGGCAGTTCCCAGAGCGGCATATCGTTGCCAAGATCGCCGCGCGCGATCACAATGTGATCCGCGTGGGGCAGCAGTTCGGGCAGCATCGCGAGACCCTCCCGGTTTTCGAGCTTGGCAAAGACGCGCGTGCCTTCCGCTCCCACCGCTGAAAGCGCATCCCGCAGGGCGGCCAAGTCATCCGCGCCCCGCACAAAGGGGAGCATCACGCCGGTTACGCCGCATTCACCGATGCGCGCGAGGTTCTCATAGTCGCTCTCCTGCAGGGTCGGCGGATGCAGCGCCGCCCCGGGCAGGGCGATGCTCTTGCGGGAATGCAGGACCCCGCCGCGCAGCACCTCGCAGGAGGCGCTTTTTTCATTGCAGCGCAGGACGAGCAGAAGCAGCGCGCCGTCGTCCAGCAGGATTTCCCGCCCCGGGCACAGCGCGGAAAAAATCAGCTCCGGGACCGGCAGGCCGCCTGTGCCGAGCAGGGCCGTCTCCCCCTGCGTGAGCCGCACCGGGGCGGCCAGCTCCCCGACCCGAAGCTCGGGACCGCGCAGGTCGATGAGCAGCTCGGGACGCACCCCCGCGCGGGAGGCGGCCTCCCGCAGGCTACCAAGCCACCCGCCGCACGCGTCCAGCGAAGTGTGCGACAGGTTGAGCCGCACCCCCGTCATCCCCGCCGCGAAGAGCTCTTCCAGAATGTCCGGGGCGGCGCAGGCGGGACCGATCGTCCCAAAATATTCCAGACTCGCGGGCTTTTCCATCACAAACGCCTCCCCTTCTTTCGTCCATTGTACCCGATCAGCCGGCGCAATGCAACAAGGGCGCGCCCCAAAGCGGGGCGCGCCCTCAGGATGCCGCGTGATCAGATGAGATAGGCCTTGAGCGCCTCGGCGTAACGGGCTTCGTTGTCGCCGTGGACGATCACTTCGATCGGCTTGGCAAGATCGATGCTGAAGATGCCCATAATCGATTTTGCGTCAATGGTATAGCGGCCGGAGACGAGATCGACGTCCTCCTCAAACCTCGAGACGGTGTTGACAAACTCCTTGACGTCGTTGATCTCCTTTAAGCGGATGGTGAATTTTTTCATAACTGACACCCCTTCCTGATTGGTTATTCCTATTGTAACACCCGGGCCCCGGTTTGTCACCTGCCAGAAGCTGTTTTTGTAAAAAAACGGTATAAAACCGCCTCAAGCGACCGGAGCACGTCACAGGGCCATCCAGCCCTCGTCCTGCGGGTTCCGTCGGAACCGTTCAAGCCGGGGCACATCCTCCCGCGCGATCACGCCCTCCTCCACGGCCGCGGCAAGCAGCGCGTCGTAGCAGGAGAGGGAGACGCTCCGAACCCCCGCGTCCGCGAGGCGCTTCGCGCCCTTCTGAAGCCCGTAGGTGAAAATCGACGCGATTCCGAGCACCTCGCAGCCCGCCTGCCGCAGCGCGTCCACCACCTCGAGCACCGAGCCGCCCGTCGAGATGAGGTCCTCGATCACGACCACCCGCGCGCCCGGCTCGGCGCGCCCCTCGATGCGGTTCCGCCGCCCGTGGTCCTTGGCCGCGCCGCGCACGTAGCACATCGGCAGGCCGAGGATTTCGCTCACATAGGCGGCGTGCGCGATGCCCGCCGTGCTCGTCCCGGCGAGCAGCCCGCAGCCGGGATAGCTCTCCCGCACGAGCGCCGCCAGGGCCGCCTCCACCTCCCGACGGACAGCGGGGTGGGAGAGGATGATGCGGTTGTCGCAGTAGATGGGCGAGCGGATGCCGCTCGCCCAGGTGAACGGCTCGCCGGGACGCAGGAACACCGCCCCAATGGAAAGCAGGTCCTTTGCAATCTTCGTCTCTGTCCGCATCCTCATCACTCCCCCAGAAAATCAAATCTGACGCGGCGGTAGGCCCCCACCGGGTCGTCCGCCGCCGTGACCGGCCTCCCGACGACGATATAGTCCGCGCCGAGTTCCCGCGCGCGGGCGGGCGTGGTCACGCGGGCCTGGTCGTCCGCGCGCGCCTCCGGATAGCGGATGCCAGGCGTCACCGCCAAAAAGCCGCCGCTGAAGCTCCCCTTGACGAGCGCCGCCTCGAGCGGGCTGCACACCACCCCATCGAGCCCCGCCGCGCGGGCGTTGGCGGCGTAGCGGGTCACCACCTCACCCATCGGCGCCGGGATGAGCAGCTCCTCCCGCATCCGGCGCTCGCTCGTCGAGGTGAGCTGCGTCACCGCGATGAGCAGCGGGCGGCGGTCCGCCGCCCCCTCCTCAAGGCCCGCCTTTGCCGCCGCCATCATCTCGATGGTGCCCGCCGCATGCACGTTCGTCATATCGACGCCGAGCTTCGCGAGGTTTTTCATCGCGCGGCGCACCGTGTTGGGGATGTCGTGCAGCTTCAGGTCGAGGAAGACCCGGTGCCCCCGCGCCTTCACCTCCCGCACGATCTGCGGGCCCTCGCCGTAGAAAAGCTCCATGCCGATCTTGACATAGGGCTTCTCCGCCGTGAACCGGTCGAGGAACGCGAGCGTCTCCTCCCGGTTCCGGAAGTCACAGGCGATGATCACATCTTTATTGGCCATTTCTTGTCCTCCCGATGATCGATTTTAAATCGTGAATCCCATACTCCTTCATCTTCCGCGGAAGCTCCTCCACGATGCGCAGGCAGGCGTACGGGTCGACGAGGTTCTGCGCGCCGACCTGCACCGCGCACGCGCCCGCCGAGAGAAACTCCAGCAGGTCGTCCGCGCAGGCGATCCCGCCCACCCCGATGACCGGAATCTTCACCGCGCCGCACACCTCAAAGACCATCCGCAGCGCGACCGGCTTGATCGCGGGGCCGGAAAAGCCGCTCGTGACCGTCGAGACGAGCGGGCGGCCGGTGCGCGGGTCGACGCGCATCCCAAGCAGCGTGTTGACGAGCGTCAGCCCGTCCGCGCCCGCCTCCTCGCATGCCCGCGCGACCGCCGTGACGTCGGTCACATTGGGGGAGAGCTTCAGGTAGACGGGCTTTTTGACCGCCGCCCTGACGGCGGCCGTGACCGCCGCGGCCGCCGCGGGCGAGGTACCGAACGCCAGGCCCCCGTGCTTCACATTGGGGCAGCTCACGTTCACCTCCAGGATGTCCGCGCCCGCCTCGTCGAACCGCCGCGCGACCTCCGCGTATTCCTCCGCCGAAAAGCCGCAGACGTTCGCGATGACCGGCCCGGAATAGACCGCGCGGAGCCGGGGCAGCTCCTCCCGGACGGCCGCGTCCACGCCGGGGTT
>NZ_CABUCJ010000050.1 GCF_902490045.1 uncultured Anaerotruncus sp. | reverse complement strand
GCACGAGCTGGGAGCGGTTCTGTCCCGACCAGCTCACCACGCCCGGCGCCTCGAACGCGCCGAACCGCCGGTAGGAGTTGGTCAGCGGGTTGAGGAACGCGGTGATCTCCCGCACGCGGCGCAAAACGCCCGCCGTGAAGCTGAGCGCCTCCGGCTCCGGATGGACGCCGAAGCGGTCGAAGAGGTTGCGCCCCTCCCGGTGGAGGGAGAGGTTCACATGCAGGCCGCTGCCGCTCGCCCCCTCGAGGGGCTTCGGCAGGAAGGAGGCGTAGAGGCCGTTCTTCGACGCCACCGCCTTGACGACCATGCGCAGCGCCATCAGGTTGTCGGCCGCCTCCAGCGGACCCGCGCAGTGGAAATCCACCTCGTTCTGGCCGGGGCCCTGCTCGTGGTGGGACCGCTCGGGCGAAAGGCCCATCTCCTCCAGCGTCAGGCAGATCTCCCGGCGCACATTCTCCCCCCGGTCGTAGGGCGCGAGATCGCAGTAGCCCGCGCGGTCGTGCGGGGTGCGGGTGGGATAGCCCTCCTCGTCGGTCGTGAAGAGGTAGAATTCACACTCGGGCCCGAATTTGCAGGCAAACCCCTCCCGGCCGGCCCGCGCGGCGGCCTCGGCAAGCAGCCTGCGGCCGTCCCCCTCGAACGGCCTGCCGTCCGGGTAGCGGATGCCGCAGAAAAACCGCACCACCCGTCCCTGCGCCGGCCGCCAGGGAAGCACCGACAGGGTGCCCGGGTCGGGCACCAGGAAGAGGTCGCTCTCCGTCACGTCCAGAAAGCCGCGCACCGCGGACGCGTCGAACGAGATGCCCTGCTCGAAGGCCCGCTTCAGCTGAGAGGGCATGACGGCGACGTTCTTCTGCGCGCCGAAAATGTCGCAGAAGACCAGCCTGACGAATTTCACGTCGTTTTCCTCCACGAACTGGAGGACCTCCGATACGGTGGTATCCATTTGGCATGCTCCTTCCGGTCCCCATGCTCCGCCGGGGATTCTCTGCGGTTATTATAGCACAGGTCAGTTGTAGGTATAAAGCTGTTTGTATGGATTTTTGCTGTCCGGCGTGAGCACCCAGAACCGTTCGGCGAGCACGGCCCCTTTGTCCTCGCCGAACGTCGTGCAGAACTCGTCCAGGTATCCGTCGATCTCCGCAAGGTCGGCGGCGGAGGCCTGCGCCGCGCGGATGCGCTCGGACAGGCCGGCGGGCTTTTCCCCGCAGCGCAGGAAGATCTTTCCGCCGTGCATGCCGGTACCGCAGAAATAGCCGGTGAGCGGCGTTCCGGCGGGCCTGCGCAGGCCGAGCACGACGATGACGCCGCCCGCCTGGTATTCCCCGAGGAAGCTGCCCGCCGTGCCGCCCACGACGAGGACCGGCAGCTTGTCGCGGTAGGCCTTCATGTGGATGCCCGCGCGGTATCCCACGTCCCCGTGGATGTAGATTTTTCCGCCGCGCATGCCGTAGCCCGCGCCGTCGCCGCAGGAGCCGTGGATGAGGATCCTGCCGTCGTTCATCGTGTCGCCCGTCGCGTCCTGCGCGTTGCCCCCGGTCACGATCGTGCCGCCGTCAAGGTAGGCGCCCAGCGCGTTGCCCGGAATCCCGGCGACCAGCAGCGTCTTGCCCGAAAGCCCGCCGCCGATGTACCGCTGCCCGACGCAGCCGTCGATCTCGATCCGCTCGTCGGGGCAGGCGCGGATCCGCTCGTTGAGCTCCTGGAAGTGCATCCTTCCCGCCGTGATCTTCATTTCGTCACCCCTCCCAGCCTGTGCGCGCGCTCGGCGCGGGAGAAGGCCATCAGCTGCGGCTTCTCCCGGATGAGCGCGAAGTCGATCGTGTCAAGCGGCGTCCTTTCCCGGATGAGCGTCGTATAGATGCCCGCGCGCTCGATCCCGCCGACCAGGATGTACCCGGCCAGCCGGTTGCCCTGCGTCACAAGGCGCTTATAGGTGTTTTCCCCGCGGGAGACGAAGCTCTCCCCCTCGTAGCTGCCCGCCGTGATGACGTGCAGCCCGAAGAAGCCGATCGCGTTCATCGGCATCGCGCGGTCGTACGCCCTGTCGCCGCCCGCCATGTTGATCCCGGCGCACTCCCCCTGCATATAGGCGTTGGGGAGCAGCGCGAGCACCCGCTCCTGCCCCGTGGTGATGTCATAACTTTCGGCGCAGTCGCCCGCCGCCCATACGCCGGGCAGCGAGGTGCGGCAGTGGTCGTCGGTGCAGATCCCGCGCGCGGTCCTGCCGCCCGCCTCCTTCACCAGCTCCGTGTTGGGGCGCACCCCGACCGCGAAGACGACCAGGTCGTAGGGGACCGTCCCGCCGCTCTTCAGGACCGCCTCGCCGGCGGTGAAGCGCTCGACGCTGTCCCCGAGCAGGAAGGAGACGCCGTGGGCCTCGATGTGCGCCCGCACGACGGCCGAGCTCTCCGCGTCGAGGATGGAGGGCAGGATGCGGTCCGCCAGGTCGACCACCGTGATGCTTTTGCACCTCCCGGCGATCCCCTCGGCGCATTTGAGCCCGATGAGCCCCGCCCCCACGATCAGCACCCGCGCCCCGGGGAAAAGCGCCGCCCCGAGCGCATGCGCGTCGTCGAGGGAGAGGAAGGTGAACTTCTTTTCGATCAGCTCCATCCCCTCCGCCGGCGGGACGAACGGACGGCTGCCGGTGGCCACGAGCAGCCGGTCGTAGGAGAGCGTCCCGCCGGCGGTGCGCACGGTTTTGGCCTTGGGGTCGATGGAGGTCGCTTCCCTGCCGAGCAGGGCGGTCACGCGGTTCTTCCCGTAGAAGTCGTCCGCGCGGTATTTCATCCGCTCCTCATCCGTCTTTCCGCAGAGCAGGTAGGAGATGAGCGGGCGGGAGTAGGTGTGGAAGGGCTCGCGGGAGAGCAGCGTGATCGGCCCCTCCGGGTCGATGGAGCGGATGCCCTCGATGCAGCCGACCGCGGCCGCGGAATTCCCAATGATCAGGTAGTTCACGCGTCCTCCCCCCTCTCTTCAAAGATAATCGCCCGGTTGGGACAGTGCCGGACGCAGGCGGGCTCCCCGTCCGCGCTGCCGATGCAGAGCTCGCACTTCTGGATGGCGCGGCCGTCGGGCGAGGGCATCACCGCCCCGTAGGGGCAGGAGAGGATGCAGGTGTAGCACCCGACGCATTTGTCCCGGTTAATCGTGATGACGCCCTGCCCGTCGACGGTGAGCGCGCCGGTGATACAGCCCTTGACGCAGAGCGGCTCCCGGCAGTGTCGGCAGGAGACCGCGAAGCTGATCCCCCCGCGCTCCTCGATGCGGATGCGCGGATGGATGACCGTGTTTTTGAGCGCCTGCACCATGTCGTTTTCGCCCGAATTGGCGAAGGCGCAGTAGTATTCGCACAGGTGACACCCGAGGCACCACTGTTCATCGACATAGATCCGTTTCATTGCAGCGCCCCCTATTCTCCGGCATGTTTGATGCCGAGGATTTCAAGTTCCTTATCGGTCATGCCGATCCCGCGCAGCATCAGCCGGTTGCCGCGCAGCGCCTCGATCGAGTTGATGCCCATGCCGCCCATCATCTCCTCGATCTCGCGCTTCCAGGCGGTGACGAGATTCACCAGCCGCTGGGAGCCGATGTCGGGGTTGAGGCGGCGCACCAGCTCGGGGCGCTGGGTGGCGATGCCCCAGTTGCAGCGGCCCTGCTGGCAGGAGCGGCAGAGATGGCACCCGAGCGCGAGCAGCGCGGCGGTCGCGATGTAGACCGCGTCGGCGCCGAGCGCGACGGCCTTGACGATGTCGGCGGAGGAACGGATCGAGCCGCCCACGACGATCGACACGTTGCCGCGGATGCCCTCCTCGCGCAGCCGCTGGTCGACGGCCGCCAGCGCGAGCTCGATGGGGATGCCCACGTTGTCGCGGATGCGGGTGGGCGCCGCGCCGGTGCCGCCCCGGAAGCCGTCGATCGCGATGATGTCCGCGCCCGAGCGCGCCACGCCCGAGGCGATCGCCGCGACGTTGTGGACCGCCGCGATCTTGACGATGACCGGCTTCTGGTAGCCGGTCGCCTCCTTGAGGGAGTAGACGAGCTGGCGCAGGTCCTCGATCGAATAGATGTCGTGGTGGGGCGCCGGGGAGATCGCGTCCGACCCCTCGGGGATCATGCGGGTGCGGGAGACGTCGCCGACGATCTTCTGCCCCGGCAGGTGCCCGCCGATGCCTGGCTTGGCCCCCTGCCCCATCTTGATTTCGATGGCGGCCCCCGCGCTCAGGTAGTCCCTGTGCACCCCGAACCGCCCCGAGGCCACCTGCACGATGGTGTTTTTGCCGTACCGATAGAAATCCTCGTGCAGGCCGCCCTCGCCGGTGTTGTAATAGGTGCCCAGCGCCTCGGCCGCGCGCGCGAGCGACGCGTGGGCGTTATAGGAGATCGAGCCGTAGCTCATCGCGGAAAACATCACCGGCACCGCCAGCTCCAGCTGGGGGGTGAGGTTGTTTTTGATCCGCCCGTTTTCGTCCCGCTCGATCCTCTGCGGCTTCGCGCCCAGGAAGGTGCGCGTCTCCATCGGCTCGCGCAGCGGATCGATCGAGGGGTTGGTGACCTGCGAGGCGTTGATCAGCATCCGGTCCCAGTAGACGGGATATTTTTCCGGGTTTCCCATCGAGGAGAGCAGCACCCCGCCGCTGCCCGCCTGCCGGTAGACCGCCGAGATGGTCGGCGCGGTCCAGTTCTCGTTCAATTTGTAGGTGTTGTCGCTCTTGACGATCTTGAGCGCCCGTGTCGGGCAGAGGGAGACGCAGCGCTGGCAGTCGACGCATTTCGTCTCGTCGGCCAGCATCACGCCCCGCCCGGCGTCGAAAGCGTGCACCTCGTTGGCGCACTGCCGCTCGCAGACGCGGCAGGCGATGCAGCGGTCGCGGTCGCGGACCACCTCGTATTCCGGATAGATGAAGTCGTTTGCCGCCATTACCGCGCACCCCCCTTCAGCGTCACGATGACCGGTTCTCCGCCGCGCGGCGCCCACAGCCGGTCGAGCGCGGGCTCGATCACGCGAATGGCACATTCCTCGCTGGCGACATAGGTCGTGTCGCCCTTTTCGCCGACGACCATCGACCGCAGCTTGAGGCGGTCGTTGAGCGCCATCATGCCGCCCGTGAAGCCGAGCAGGATGGAGAACGGCCCGGTGATCAGCAGGGAGGAAAACGCGTTGCGCAGGTAGGTCATGCGCTCCCGCTTTTCGGCGGGGAAGCCGTCGATCGTCGACCAGAAGGGCGCGGCGATTACGCTCGCCGCCTCCTCGAACGAGAGGCCCTGGCGGCGGACGAGGTAGTCGATCACGTAGGTGATGACCTCGGTGTCGGTCAGCAGGTTGCACTGGTAGCCGAACATCTCGATGTAGCGCCGGTTGGCGTCATAGGAGCTGATCTCGCCGTTGTGCACCACCGAGTAGTCGAGCAGCGCGAACGGGTGCGCGCCGCCCCACCAGCCGGGGGTGTTGGTCGGATAGCGGCCGTGCGCCGTCCAGCAGTAGCCGGAATATTCCTCCAAACGGTAAAAGGCTCCCACGTCCTCGGGGAAGCCGACCGCTTTGAAAACGCCCATGTTCTTGCCGCTTGAAAAGATGTACGCCCCGTTGATCGCGCTGTTGACCCGCACGACGCAGCGCGCGGTGAACTCCCGCTCGTCGAGCTGGCTGGCCGCGAGCCTAGTCGGCAGCGGCGCGGCGAAATACCGCCAGATGAGGGGCTCGTCGGTGATCCGGGGCATCCTGCGCACCGGGATCTTCGAGAGGTTCACGATGTCGAAATGCCGCTCGAGGAACGCCTCACATTCCTGCCGGGCGGCGGCGGACTCGTAGAACACATGGAACGCGTAGAGGTCCTTGTACTCGGGGTAGATGCCGTATCCGGCGAAGCCGCCGCCCAGCCCGTTGGAGCGGTCGTGCATCACCGAGATCGACTCGACGATCTTTTCCCCGCTGATCCGCCTGCCGTCCCGGCAGAAAATCCCCGAGATCGCGCAGCCGGATGGAATCCTGATGTCTCCCTCTCTTGTTCTCTCTTTTTGCATCTCTTCCACCACTCTTTGTCCAGAAATGAAAGAAGACGCCCACCAGAGGATACGCCGCAGGCCGGGCGCGTCCCTGATGAACGTCTTTGTTCCTGTTGATTATATATGGAAGCATGCAGGTCTGTCAAGGTAATCCTGCATATTTACCGCGCGCATCCTGCAATTTTGGCAAATTTACCGAATCTCTCAAGCGATTCGGCAGGTTAAACAGATAAATCGCACCAACTTTAACAAACTCTACAAAACCCCATTGACAACGGTCTTTTCCGCGCCTATAATAACGGCATACACAGCAAAGGCGCTGCGGGTTCTGGCCCGCGGCGCCTCTTTTTTTATTTCTTTTTTGTGCGAGCGAAATGAAAGGAGCATCTGTCATGACTGCAAACTGCGCGAACAAACTCCCCGATATCTTCGGCAGCATGGTGTTCGATGACCGCGCGATGCGGCAGCGCCTGCCGAAGGAGACCTACAGGGCCCTCCGGAACACGATCGAGAACGGCAAGAAACTCGACGTCAACATCGCCAACGTCGTGGCCAACGCCATGAAGGACTGGGCCGTCGAGCGCGGCTGCACCCACTTCACCCACTGGTTCCAGCCGATGACCGGCGTCACCGCCGAAAAGCACGACAGCTTCATCTCCGCCTCCTCCGACGGCAGCGTGATCATGGAGTTTTCCGGCAAGGAGCTCGTCAAAGGGGAGCCGGACGCGTCGAGCTTCCCCTCGGGCGGCCTGCGCGCGACCTTCGAGGCGCGTGGCTACACCGCCTGGGACCCCTCCTCCTATGCCTTTATCAAGGACAGCACCCTCTGCATCCCCACCGCCTTCTACTCCTACTCGGGCGAGGCGCTCGACAAGAAGACCCCCCTGCTCCGTTCGATGGAGGCGCTCAACCGGCAGGCGCTGCGCATCCTGCGCCTCTTCGGCAACGAGGGGGTCCGGCGCGTGGTCACCACCGTCGGCCCCGAGCAGGAGTATTTCCTCGTCGACAAGGCCCTCTTCCGGCAGCGCCGCGACCTGATGTTCTGCGGGCGCACCCTCTACGGCGCGAAGCCCCCCAAGGGCCAGGAGATGGAGGACCACTATTTCGGCGCGATCAAGCCGCGCGTCTCCGCCTATATGAAGGAGCTGGACGAGGAGCTGTGGAAGCTGGGCATCCTCGCCAAGACCGAGCACAACGAGGTCGCGCCCGCCCAGCACGAGCTGGCCTCCATCTATACCTCCACCAACGTGGCGACCGACCACAACCAGCTCGTCATGGAGCTGATGAAGAATGTCGCCGACCGCCACGGGCTGGTCTGCCTGCTGCATGAAAAGCCCTTCGCGGGCGTCAACGGCAGCGGCAAGCACGACAACTGGTCGCTCTCCACCGACGCGGGCCAGAATCTGCTCGAGCCGGGCGATTCCCCGCAGGAGAACGCGCAGTTCCTGCTCTTCCTCGCAGCCGTCATCCAGGCGGTCGACGACTACCAGGATTTGATGCGCGTGTCCGTCGCGAGCGCGGGCAACGACCACCGCCTCGGCGCCAACGAGGCTCCGCCCGCCATCGTGTCGATGTACCTGGGCGACGTGCTGACCGGGATCCTCGATTCGATCGAGAGCGGCGCCCCCTACGACCCCCAGAGCGCCGAGGAGCTGCGCGTGGGCGTGCACATCCTCCCGCGCTTCCCCAAGGATACCACCGACCGCAACCGCACCTCGCCCTTCGCCTTCACCGGCAACAAGTTCGAGTTCCGCATGCTCGGCTCCTCCTTCTCGATCTCGGGGCCGAACATCGTCCTCAACACCATTGTGGCCGAATCGCTCAGCCGGTTCGCCGACACGCTGGAAAACGCGGACGACTTTGACGGCGCGCTGCACGACCTCATCAAGATGGTCATCCGCGAGCACCGCCGCATCATCTTCAACGGCAACAGCTACAGCGACGAATGGAAGCGGGAGGCCGAAAGGCGCGGCCTGCTCAACCTGCGCACCACCCCCGAGGCGCTCCCTTACTTTGTGAGCCCGAAGAACATCGCGCTCTTCACCAAGCATAAGATCTTCACCGAGACGGAGATGCGCTCCCGCTACGAAATCCTGCTAGAAAACTACGCCAAGACCCTCGCGATCGAGGCGCAGACGATGCTGGAGATGTCGCGCAAGGAGATCATCCCGGCGGTCAACGCCTACGTGAAGGACCTCACCGATACCGCACTGGCCAAACAGTCGTTCGACCGCGAGCTGGGCTGCGTCATGGAGCGCGAGCTGCTCGGCAGGCTCTCCGGGCTGGAGGGCGGCGTCTACCGCAAGACCGAGCTGCTGGAAAAGCAGCTCCAGCAGCTTGGGGAGATCTCCTCAGCCAAAGAGCAGGCCGACTTCTGCGCGGGCACCCTCTTTGCCGCGATGCAGGAGCTGCGCGCCGTCGCCGACGAGCTCGAGTCGCTCACCGGAAAAACATACTGGCCCTTCCCGACCTACGGGGAGCTGCTCTTCAGCATCTGACCACTTCTTTCAATTCCTTCTTTTATCTCTGTCCCTTTCTTTTCTCTTTTTGCACATTGGCGTGCATCCCGGGCCGACGGGCGGCTGCCCACCGGGATGCGCGCCAATCTTTTTTCTTTGTATTTTCTGTTTGAGGAGGCATCGATATGTTTTCATCCGTAGACACCATCTGGGTACTGCTCGGCGCCGCGCTCGTCTTCTTTATGCAGGCGGGCTTCGCCATGGTCGAAACCGGCTTTACCCGCGCGAAAAACGCCGGCAACATCATCATGAAAAACCTGATGGACTTCTGCATCGGCACCCCCATTTTCTGGCTGCTCGGCTTCGGGCTCATGTTTGCGGGCTCGGGCGCGCTGGTCGGTGGCTTTGACCCGTTCGTCCGCGGCGACTATTCGGGCGCCTATCCCACCGCCGCCTTTCTGATCTTCCAGACGGTCTTCTGCGCGACCGCCGCGACGATCGTTTCGGGCGCGATGGCCGAACGCACCAAGTTTTCCGCCTACTGCATCTATTCGGCGGTCATCAGCGCCGTCATCTACCCCATCTCCGGCCACTGGATCTGGGGCGGCGGCTGGCTCGCCCAGATGGGCTTCCATGATTTTGCCGGCTCCACCGCGGTCCACATGGTCGGCGGCGTGGCCGCGCTGGTCGGCGCGAAAATCCTCGGTCCCCGCCTCGGCAAATACGGCAGGGACGGCAAGCCCAAGGCGATCCCCGGGCACAGCCTCACTCTCGGCGCACTCGGCGTCTTTATCCTCTGGTTCTGCTGGTTCGGCTTCAACGGCTGCTCCACCGTCTCGATGACGGGGGACGACACGATCGCCTCGGCCGCCAACATCTTCGTCACCACCAATCTCGCGGCGGCCGTCGCCACCTGCACCGTGATGCTCATCACCTGGGTCCGCTATAAAAAACCGGATGTTTCGATGACCCTCAACGGCTCCCTTGCAGGACTTGTGGCGATCACCGCCGGCTGCGACGCCGTCACCCCCGTGGGCGCCGCGATCATCGGTATCGCGGCAGGGTTCGTAGTCGTCTTCGGCATCGAATTCATCGACAAGGTCTGCAAAATCGACGACCCCGTCGGCGCGATCGGCGTACATGGCCTGTGCGGCGCGACCGGCACCGTCCTGACCGGGCTCTTCGCCTATCACCTCACCGACGAGGCCGGAACCCCCCTCGGCCTCTTCTACGGCGGCGGGTTCGCCTTCACCGGCACCCAGATTCTCGGTGTCGTGTCGGTTATCGCGTGGGTCGCCGTCACGATGACCGTCGTCTTCCAGCTTCTCAAGCACACCGTCGGCCTGCGCGTCACGCCGCACGAGGAGATCGTCGGCCTCGACATCGAGGAACACGGGCTCGTCAGCAGCTACGCCGACTTTATGCCCTCCGTCCCGATGATCGACGCGATGGGCGCGGAGGAGGCCAACGCCGCCAAAGGCACGGTGCCCGTCTCCAGCGCGGTTCCGGTCGAGCTCGTCGGAGCAGGCGCGCCCGCTTCCGACGTAAAAATGACCAAGGTGGTCGTCATCGCCAGGCAAAATCGGTTCGAGGCGCTCAAAACGGCGCTTAACGAGATCGGCATCACCGGCATCACGGTGACGCAGGTGCTCGGCTGCGGCATGCAGAAGGGCTCCACCGAATATTACCGCGGCGTGCCGCTCGAGATGAACCTGCTGCCCAAGATCAAGGTGGAAGTCGTCGTCTGCAAGGTGCCCGTCCGCGAGGTGATCGAGACCGCCAAAAAGGTCCTCTACACCGGGCACATCGGGGACGGCAAAATCTTCGTCTACAACATCGAAAACGTCGTCAAGGTCCGCACCGGCGAGGAGGGCTACGACGCCCTCCAGGACGTCGAGTGATAGATTTCCCCTTTTAAGCACCCCAACACTGTCCACAGGAAGGGGCGGCGGGCTTTTCCCGCCGCCCCTTCCGCATCCCTCTCTGCGAAAAGGAGCGGCCGCCCGAAAGGGCGGCCGCCTGACGTTCCTTTTTCATCAGTAAAAAAGTTTCGGGGCCCGGGGGCAAAGCCCCTAAGCGATCGTTTCCCCCGTGATCTTCTCGTAAAACTTCACCAGCGCGCTGTGGTCGTCGCCGCCGCAGCCGCCGGCGCGCAGCGTCTGCATCATCTCCATGACCGCGGCGGTCAGCGGCAGCGGCGCGCCGACCGCGTGGCCCGTCTCAAGCGCGTTGCCGAGGTCCTTGATGTGCAGGTCGATGCGGAAGCCCGGCGCGAAACTGCGTTCGAGCATCATCGGCGTCTTGGCGTTCAGCACCGCCGAGCCCGCGAGCCCGCCCTTCACCGCGTCGAACACCCGCGCGGGGTCCACCCCCGCGCGGCAGGCGAGCATCATCGCCTCCGAGACCGCCGCGATGTTCGCCGCTACGATCACCTGGTTGGCGAGCTTGGTCGTGTTGCCCGCGCCGATTTCACCGCACCAGACGGCGCTCGCCCCCATACAGAGCAGCACCGGCCTGACCGCCTCGAAGACCGCCCGCTCGCCGCCCGCCATGATCGACAGCGTCCCGTCGACCGCCTTGGGCTCGCCGCCGCTCACCGGCGCGTCGAGCATCTTGACGCCCTTTTCAGCGCAGGCCGCCGCGATCTCCTGCGACGCGCCCGGCGCGATCGAGCTCATGTCCACGAGGACCGTCCCCGGCGCCGCGCCCTCGAGCACGCCCGCCTCCCCGCAGACCGCCTCGCGGACGTTGGGGGAGTTGGGCAGCATGGTGATCACAAGCTCGCTTCCCTCGGAAGCCCCCCGGGGCGTTTCCGCCGCGCGCGCACCAGCCGCGGCGAGCTCCGCCGTATGCTCGGGATGGTGGTCGCAGACGGTGAGCGCGTGTCCCGCCCGCAGGAGGTTCTTCGCCATCGGCCTGCCCATGATGCCGAGGCCGATAAATCCAATCTTCATCATTCTCCCCCCTCAAAAGCCGATCCGGCTGAGAAAACGCATGAGGTTGTCGGCTGTCAGCGCCATGTCGCTTTTGCTGCGCGTCTTGGCGACCGAGAAGTCGACCGCCACGCGGTTGGTGCTGAAGACCGCCGACACCCCCTCCTCATAGGCGTTTTCGATGTCGTCGCCGATATCCCCGACGAGCGCCACAAGCGGCACGCCGTGCTTTTTGCAGCGGCGGGCCACGCCGATTACCACCTTGCCGCGCAGGCTCTGGGTGTCGATCTTGCCCTCGCCGCTCAACACGAGATCCGCGTCGGACACGAGCCGGTCGAAGCCGACCGTGTCAAGCACCGTCTCGATGCCCATCTGCAGCCGGGAGCCGAAGAAGGCGACCATGCCGCCCCCCATGCCGCCCGCGGCGCCCGCGCCCGGCAGGTCCGCCACGTCGCGGCCGAGCTCCCGCCCGACCGTCCGGGCGATCGCGCGCAGCTGCCCGTCGAGGTATTCGACCATCGCGGGATCGGCGCCCTTCTGCGGGCCGAAGATGTAGGCAGCGCCGTTTTTTCCGCAGAGGGGGTTGTCGATGTCGCACATCGTGACGACCTCAATTTCCCTGAGCGCGGGCAGCAGGCCCGACATGTCGATCTTCGCGACGCGCGCGAGGTTTTCGCCCACCGGGACGAATTCCTTCCCCGCTTCGTCGAGGAAGCGCACGCCGAGCGCCGCGGCCGCCCCGGCGCCGAAATCGTTGGTGGCGCTGCCGCCCAGGCCGACGATCATCTTTTTGCAGCCGCGCCCGGCGGCGTGCGCCATGAGCTGGCCGACACCGTAGGTGGTGGTCTTTTCGGCGTGCCGGTTCTCACCCACGAGCGGAAGGCCCGCGCAGGCCGCCATCTCGATAACGGCGGTGGAGCCGCCGTCCAGCAGGCCGTAGTACCCCTCCATCTCCTCCATGTAAGGGCCCCTCACGGGGACTTCGACCCGCTCGCCGCCGACAGCGGCCAGAAACGCGTCCACGCTCCCCTCCCCGCCGTCCGCGACGGGGATCGAGACGACCTCCGCGCCCGGGTAGTAGGCGCGGACCGCCTCCGCCATGACGCCGCAGATCTCCGAGGAACTCATCGTCCCCTTGAAGGAGTCGGGCATCAGGATCACCTTTTTCATGTGTATCCCCCTTTAGAGAAAAGCCGGACAGAATCTGTCCGGCTTTTCCTCCTGGAAATGTGTGTTCCCCGCCCGCGTCAAATCATGATGAGGGAGAGAATCCAGATGAAAATCATAGCCGCGACGCCCATCAGCAGCGTCAGCATGGTCTGCGTTTTGTAGCCGTCCTGGGCCTTCAGCTCGCCGAAGTTGGTGACGACCCAGAAGTAGGAGTCGTTCGCGTGGGAAACGGTCATCGCGCCCGCGCCGATCGCCATGACGGTCAGGGCGGCGGCCACCGGGGAGGTCAGCCCCAGCGCGGCCATCATGCTGCCCGATTCGGAGATCGCGCCCATGATGCCGGCGGTCGTGGTGATCGCGACCGTCGAGGAGCCCTGCGCCGACTTGAGGATGGCGGCGATGAGGAAGGGGAAGAAGATGCCGACGCTCGACAGGAACGCCGCATGCTCGGACATGTACTCGACAAAGCCCGCGGTGGAGATGATCTTGCCAAGCACGCCGCCCGCGGCGGTGATGAAGAGGATCGGGCCGACCGTCTTGAGGGTCTCGTCGGTCAGTTCGCGGAATTCGCCCATCTTTCCGGTGGTGACCAGCGTCGCGATGCTGCACAGCAGGCCGACCGCCAGCGCGATGATCGGCGCGCCGAGGAAGGCGCAGACGCTCGCGAGTCCGCCCTGCCAGCCGAGGATCGAGGAGATCGAGCTCAAGGCCATCAGGATGATCGGCAGGATGATCGGGGTGAAGGAGGCCAGCGTGCTCGGCAGCTTGCCGTATTCCCTGACGAGCTCCTCATAGCTCTTGACGACCTCGTTGTCGTCGGGGTCGTCCTCGGACGGAGATTTGACCCGCTTGCCGATGTACTTGGCGAAGAAATACGCCACGATCAGGCAGGGGATCGAAACGAGCGCGCCCATGCCGATGACGAGAAGCAGGTTGTTCCCGATGCCGAGGGTGCCGGCGGCCGCGATCGGGCCTGGCGTCGGCGGGATGAAGACGTGCGAGATGTAAAGCCCGCCCGACAGCGCCACCGTCATCGCGACGGAGGAGCACATCGTCTTTTTGACCATCGCCTTGCGGATGGGGTTGAGGATGACGAACCCGCTGTCGCAGAAGACGGGGATCGAGACGATCCAGCCCATCAGCATGATGGCGATTTCAGGGTGCTTCCTGCCCACGAGTTTTACGACCGCGTCGGCAAGGCGGATGGCGCCGCCGGTCTTCTCGAGGAAGAAGCCGATCATCGCGCCGAGGATGATGACGATGCCGATGCTGGAGAAGGTGCCGGAGAAGCCCGCGCCGATCGTGCCGGGGATATCGGCCAGCGGGATGCCGACGATGATCGCCAGCAGCAGCGCCACGCCCATGATGGCGAGGAAGGGATGCAGCTTCAGCTTGGAGATTGCGAGGATCATCACGACGATCGCGATGACAAACGTGATTAAAAGCGGTACACCTGTCATTGTCTCTACCTCCATTCAAACATGCCTATGTGATGCGGCTTTCGCCGCCGCCTGCCGTTGCCGTCCGCCGGATGGAGAGCCGTCCATCCGGGGCCATGTCGTTAAGCCCGGAAGAGCGGCCTTTGTCGTTTGGGTGTTTTCCACATTTCGTCCCCTTGGGTCTCCCGATTTTCTGTTATAAGTATACTATTCCATTTCTTTCCCGTCTACGTTTCAAATAACATATTCTGTCAAAATAATCTGTTTTCAAAAACAGAATCATAAAAAACGTCCCGCTTTTGTTCACATTTTATACAAAATTCAGCTCATCCCGGTTTTCGTTGTAGAACTGCACCGCCAGATAAAAGAGGGAGGAATCCGACAGGCTGCGCGGGTCGTAGCCCGTCTGCTCGCAGAGCTTGCGCAGCTTGTACTGGAGGGTATTCTTGTGGATGAAGAGCTGGGCGGCCGCCTCGGACAGCGATCCGTCCGCCTCGAAATAGACCTCCAGCAGATGCACCCAGGAATCGATCTCCTCGGGAGTGAAGCCGCGAAAGATGCGGCGGATGAATTCCGCCTTGGAGGTCTGCGGGATTTCATCCATGAAGAGCTCGAGGTTGATGTCGTCATAGAACCGGATCGTACTCCCACGGGAGGCGCGGCAGGCCCTGAGCGCCTTCTGGGCGCGCAGGTAGGACTGGTGCAAGAGGCTGCCGTCCCGGCTGTCCGCGCCCACGATCACGCGGATGCTGAACTGCCGCCACACCTGCGCCTGAATCTGCTGCGCGAAGAACCGCAGCTTCGCGTCCTCGCCGTCCGGCATGAGGCAGATCATCTGGGAGGCCGTCTTGGTGAAGACGCCGTTTTTCTCCTCCCCGACCATCCGCCGGACCGTCTTGTTCACCCGGTCGATGATCCGCTGGCCCTCGGGACTGTCGCTGTAATCCCGCAGGTTTTCGATCTCCGCCACGAGCACCCGGCGCGGCAGCGTGATGTCGATGCCCAGCCGCGCGCCCCGCTCGACGAACGCCTGGCCCTGGCTGGCCGCGTCGCCGTAGAGCCATTCGTCGATGAAGCGGGTGCGGATGCGGTCGTCGATCTTCTTCTGCTCCTTGTCGAAATTCTCGATCAGCAGAATTTCCGTCATCTTTTTGATGATCTGCCCGTATTTGACCACCTCGTCCCGCTCTCCGGTGATTCCCACGACCCCCGCGATCTCCCCGTCGAGCAGGATGGGCAGGTTGATCCCCTTCCGGGTCCCCTCGTATTCGTCGTCGTCCTGGATGATCAGCTCGTCGAGGTGCTCCCCGATCACCCGCGCGGCACCCTCGTGATAGGTGTCCACCCGCTCGGGGTCGGTGCTCGCGATGATCGTGCCGTCCGCATCCATCATATTAACGTGCTGGCCGATGATGCCGCTGATCTCATTGACGATCTGCATGGCGTTCCGTTTGGAAATATCCATACGGCAGCCCTCCCTTCCGGTTCCTATTATACCACAAGGCAAAGTTCTTGTGGTATCATTGCACATCGGGACAGGAGCGACAGAGGCGTGGATCATCCTGCGCATACCCCCTCCCCTCCCGCACATATAATGGTGGGACGGGGAGGGGTTGCCATGCGGCGTGGAAAGATCGTTTTTGCTGGGATTCTGCTGGCGGCGGCCGCAGGGGCGACGCTGTTTGCCGCGCGGCCCGCCGCGGTGCCCGCCGTGGAGGCGCTGCCCGCCTCCTCCTATATTAAATGGGTCGATTTCAACGTTCCGGCAGACGCGCTCGACAGAAGCTGCCGCGCGGCGGTGACGGCGCACGAAGAGGGGCTCGGCGCGTCGATGCCCGACCTGCTCGCCTGCCTCGCGGCGGGCTACTGGGGAAACTGGAAATCCTACCGCGCCGCCGACCTCGACCGGCTGATGGACCGGCTGCGCGCCGGTGAGACGCTCGACGGCATCGGCAGGGAATATAAGGACTACCCCTATTATAAGGAGGCCTACGGCGCGGTGCTGGACGGCATGGTCGGGGATTACGCCATCGCGCTGCCCGGCGAGGACGGCGAACCGCGCTGGCAGGTCAAATACGGGCTCAAGGCCTACTGCCCGGTGGCGGAGGGCTTCCGCTTTTCCCACTGCGACGACTTCGGCAACGCCCGTTCCTTCGGCTACCGGCGCAGGCACCTCGGCAACGACCTGATGGGCAGCGTCGGCAGTCCCATCGTGGCGGTCGAATCGGGGGTGG
This sequence comes from uncultured Anaerotruncus sp., assembly GCF_902490045.1. Classification (GTDB taxonomy): domain Bacteria; phylum Bacillota; class Clostridia; order Oscillospirales; family Ruminococcaceae; genus Anaerotruncus. The sequence continues at coordinate 458 of NZ_CABUCJ010000050.1, read as the reverse complement.
TCGAGGAGCTCGGCTGGAACCAGTACGGCGGCTGGCGGGTCGGCATCCGCTCCTTCGACGGCAGGCGCTACTACTATTACGCCCACCTGCGCAAGGGCGCCCCTTACCAGCCGGGGCTCGAAAGGGGAAACGTCGTACAGGCGGGCGACGTCATCGGCTACCTCGGCATGACGGGCTACTCCCGCACCGAGGACGTCAACGGGATGAAGGTGCCCCACCTGCATTTCGGCATGCAGCTCATCTTCGACGAGTCGCAGAAGACCGGAAACGGGGAGATCTGGATCGACGTCTGCCAGCTCGTCAATTTCCTCGAGCGCAACCGCAGCACCGTCGACCGGGACGACGGCGGATTCTACGCCCGCCGGTACGAATACCTCGATTTTTCCGCCGCGCAGTATCTTACGGATTCGCGCGGCACATCCTAAAAAGAGCGGGGCACGGCCCCGCTCTTTTCTGTT